>NZ_VPDK01000069.1:0-5560 GCF_013417725.1 Acinetobacter sp. YH12233 | reverse complement strand
TGCTTCAAAAGACAATGCTGCACGATGGGTTATGTCTCAGCTTTCTGATGAGCAGAAATTCGTATTGCAGCGACTTATACAGGAATATAGAGGGGAAATCGGCAAACAAAATTGGCAAGAGGAGCATTATGCTTTGCAGCCTATTGTCAATTTTTTGAGTTCAAAAATTGAAGAGCAGTTTGAGCAGAAAAGAAATCTGATCACATAATAATTTTTTGATTCTGGCTTTATGTCATGGCTTTTGATGAACTCAGCAACGTTCGCTGAAGCGATTGTAAATAGCTTCAGGCAGGCTGCATCTACCGCCAGTGGCTACAGTCTGCTTACACCCTCAGATTTTTTTGTGAACGGCTGGAAGATCGTCCAAGAGATTTTAAACTCGGTAAGTGCTTGGTCGCCTATTGATTCATTGGGGATGCTGATTGCTTCAATCATTATCATGATTGCATTTGCCTTGATTTGTGCGTTCTTGGTTTTGGCGTTGGTTGAAATGTATATCGTGGTGTCAGCTAGTGTCTTAATGATGGGGTTTGCAGGTTCGCAATGGACGAAAGACTATGCCTTGAAAACTATTCAATATGCTGTTTCAGTCGGTGCAAAAATATTTATCTTACAATTGATTGCAGGTCTTGGACTTACTTTTATCCAAGAGTGGGCTACGGGCTTTAATGTTGAAGACAATGTAAGTTTGGTCGGTATGATTGGCTGTAGTGTGGTACTGCTGGCATTAACCAAAATTGTGCCTGATATGCTCCAAGGTGTGATTAACGGTTCATCTATTGGAAGTGGTGCTGCTTTAACTTCTGCCCTACGTGCTGTGGCTGCTGCGACAGCTGGCGCTGCTGCTGGTGCAGCTGGTGCGTCTATGGCTACAAAAGGCGCTGGAGCGTTGGCAAGTGAACAGCTTAAAACGGCTCAAGCAACTGGCACAGGCCCATCGAGTGCAATGGGTAAAGCTGGTTTTATGGCTGGTAATATGGCCATGAATATGAGTTCTGCTTTAAAAAGTGACCTTGGTAGTCGTTTAAGTGGTTCTACGACTGGTGGACGTATGGCTGGCTCGATGATGAATAAAGCAAACGAGCTACGGTCAAAACGATCTAAAAGCAATCAGGATGAAAACACTATCTCATAGGGCGAGACAGATTTTTTCTGATTATTCGCATTTGTTTAGTTGTTGTTTTATACGCTCAATCCTTGTAATAAGACCATCCACACAACTTTGATGACGTTCATAAAGTGGGTGGTCTTTATTCTGCCAGTTATCCAATATTTCTTTGGCTTCGATGTACTCTTGTTCTAGTTTGTATAGTTGACCTTTCAGTCCAAAATTATCTTTATTCCAGATAGCTAATAGCTCGGTTTCACTTAGTTTTGATAAATCAGTCATTAGTAATACTCCCATTTAACCTTTAAAATCTGTTTCTGTTCGCAATGCCTTGAATATGCGTTTTGCCGTTTCTTCTCGCACACTGGACGGGTCACGTAAAATATTGGCAATCCATATTGCAAATGCTTGATAGTCCTTATTCCCTGCTAGGTCGCTGATACTGTGGACTTTAGACAATACTGAGCTATAAGTATTTATCTGACTGTCTGACAAGTTGCAGAACATATCAACCGTGCTTGGATCTCGTTCATGGTTGATTGTTTTAGGCTTGGATTTCTGTTTAAAGCTGAATGAAAACCCAATGATTGAACGTCCTCGCTTATGTTGCTCGTATTCTGCCTTAATGTCGGTATGGTCGTTAATTTGTTGAATAGCAGGCTCTAATACTCGTCTTTTAAACGATTCCATCCGTTGATGCTCTGTGTCCAATACACCAAGTCTTGACCTCAATTCCTTAGTTTCAAGCATTGATACTTTCCCAGTGCTACGCCATGCAATTAGTAGTTCATATAAACGTATGGCATAGGCACTCGTTAGGCTACTTACCTGCTCCAGTTCATAACTGGTGAAATGCTTCTCTAGGTTGGTGATCAGTGGCACAACATCATCTGAAAACCTGATACGGACAAGGGCTTCATTTTCAACATAGGACACACGCTGTACCCATCGGCTCATAACATTCTCAAGATTGCCTTTAGCCGTTAATTTTTGGTAACTAAAGCGACGCTCAAACAAGTTTTTGCAAGCATCCTTTAAGACTTTGTAGGCGGTGTTTCTATGGACATTGAAATGGTTAATGTAGCTTTCTGCATGGATAGTTAAATCACGGTCACTAGGGATATTAGACTCCCTCGCCTCCAGTATTGCTAAAAGGATTAGGCGTTGTTCTGCAAGGTCTAAATTATAACTGGCATTGATCAGCGCATTATCCTTAACGACTAGGTCTTTTTTCATACATAGCAACTTATTCGAATTTTGTTGTTATAGCAACATTATATAACAATGTTGTAATATGCAAGATAAACGTTGCTATATTGCAAGATAAACGTTGCTATATTGCAAGATAAACGTTGCTATATTGCAAGATAAACGTTGCTATATAAAGTCTGAAACCATTGCTATATAAGGATTTCAGTCACCCTAAAAATTAAAAAAAATAAAAAAATTAAAAAAGAGGGGAGGGGTCAAAATTGCCCTATGTACTCGCTAAAGCTCGTACTTTATTGAAGCTCGCAAGCTCGCTTCGAGGGGCAATTTTTCGGTTAATCCTGTTTGTGAAATCTAAAAGCAAAAGCAACTATGAATTCGCTTCGCTCATAAGGCTTTATGCTCGCTTCGCTCGGTCTAGGTGCAGATTTCAACATGAAAATATAGATTTTCTAGGGTTCAAGTCATTTAAAAGCGGTTTTTCAGAGGGTCGAGGGTCGAATATTGCTAGTTCGCTCGTAGACACTCGCTCTGTAAAACCATGTATTGTTTAGATAATTTTAATAAACACCAAAAAGAATAGGTATATCTATGGTGCAAAATCATATATTTTGCACCATAGATATACCTATCTTGAACGTGGTCTATTCCGCTTTTCGGCTTCAAGCATCTTGTTGGCTTCTTCATGCTTACCTTGTTCACGCAAGGCTTTACGTGCAAAAAATGCCTGTTTTTCTTGTTCTTGTATGGCTTTGGCTTCTTGTTTTCGTTTTTCCTGTTCGGCTAACTTCCGTTGTTGTTCTCGCTCAAGATAATTTCTTGCTCGGTCATATTTAGCTTTTAGGTTTGGATTAGCCTTGTTTACAGTCAGTTTTGCCCGATCTGTATAGCGTTCAGGCTCAAATCGAGGGGAGTTATTCCTCAATTCTCGTTCTTGTTCTTCCAGCTGGTTCAACTGCTTCTGAATTTCAGCATTTGCTGTATCCCATTTTCCGCCAAAAAACAGGGGTCTTTTTCCTAGTTCTTCTTTTTGGTGTTTAATATCGCTTTTAGATAGCTCTATTTGCTCCAAAACAGCGTTTATTTGCTCGATTTCTGTTTTTTGGATAGATGACGCTATGTTTTTCGCTTCTGTGGCTATAGCGTCGTTATATTGCGAAATAACGCTATATGCAATTTTGGTTAATTCTTCAGGGGAACGTTGTTCCTGGTCTTTTTCTTTTTGGCGTTGTTCCTGGTCTAAATTTTCCCTGGTCTGTTCCAAGTCATGAACAAGGCGTTCTGTGGCTAAAATTTCTTGCTCAAGTCCTTTAATTAATTGGCGTTCTGTATTTCTAGCCTTAATCGCATCGTTACTTAAACTGATTTCAGTGTCCTTGCCCTGTCTGCGAAGTTGGGTAATTGTAGAACCCTCATGCTGTGTGGCTTCTAAATCTAAACCTTGCTCTTTGTAGCTGCGGTGATCGACACGCTCATGGCTGCCAACCTGTTCAAGAAATTGATTGCAGAGTTCCGCAAACTGTTGTCTCCAGTGTTCGACTTCTTGTTTGCCGTTGTCGTTAAATTCTCTCGTTTTTTTATCAAGGTCGCCTTGTTGGTTAATGCTGCGTGTAGTGAGCATGATGTGGGCGTGATAGTTGCGGTCATCACTTCCGCCTGCGGTATGTGGGGCATGAATGACTGCATCAACAACGACCTTATGACGTTCTACAATTTTTCCGCATAGCTCATTGAGCATCTTCTCTCGTTGTTCTTGGTTTAATTCACAAGGAAATGCAACTTCAAATTCTCTTGATAATTGAGAGTTTTTTCTAGTTTCAATGGTTTCGACCGTATTCCAAAGCGTTTCCCGATCTAATAATTCTTTTTTGGTGTTTTCAGGCGCATAGATATTTTTAAATTCTATGCCTGTTTTCTTCGTGTAATCCTGCTCTTTTCCATAGCGTTCATCTTTCAATTTTTCCCCTGATCTATATGCAGCACACGCAACAGCACTTCGACCATCTGATCGACTAATATTTTTTACTGAAAAGTGAAAAATAGCCACGATGTAAAGTCCCATTGACAAGTGTTTTTAAAAAAAAATTGAAAATTTTTTTTCGGGGTTAAGGGGTGTCCCCTTACGCACTCCAAACTTTAGTTTGGGAAAGTGCGCCCTTCGGGAAAACCCACAACAATCATATAGCAACTTGAAAGCAATGTTCAAGTGCGCTTATGATTTAGGGGGATTTCCTCTATTTGAAAGGTATGTTAAAGATGAAAATTGAGTCATTGGAACAACAAATTTCTAAGCAACAAGAGCGGTTAAAACAGTTAAAAGCTCAAAAACAAGCTGCTGTAGCTCGTGAACGTTCTAAGCAAAAAGAGTTAGAACGAAAGAATGATACAAGACGTAAGATTTTAATCGGCTCTTGTATGTTAAAAATCGTCGAAAATGACACTGTTGCTCATGAAAAGTTAATGGCTCAACTCGATAAATACTTAACCGAAAATCGAGATAGAGAATTATTTAATCTTCCATTAAAGGAGTGAGTGATGCCTGATTTAATTCAGTTAGAATATCTACAAGAAAAATTACAGCAGCTTTTAGCGGAATCATTATTTGCAATTTATCTTTATGGTTCAGCTGTTGACGGTGGTTTAGGGCCAGAAAGTGATCTTGATGTACTGGTCGTGGTCACTCAACCATTAACTTCTGCTTTACGTGAGCAGCTTGCACAAGAATTACTAAAAATTTCACAGCCTGTTGGGGAATTACAAAGGCCATTAGAAGTTACTATTTTATTAAAAGATGAGATTCAGTCTGGAATTTATCCTTTAAGTTATGAAATGCAATTTGGTGAATGGCTGCGTGAAGAGCTTAAAGAAGGTGGAATATTGAGCTCACAGAAAGACCCAGATATTAGTATATTGCTTAGAAAAGCGAGATCTCATCATACAGTTTTATTTGGGCCAGCTTTAAACCAATGGGCACCTGAAATTTCTGATCAAGAACTATGGCAAGCAATGTCTGACACTTATCCCGAAATTGTAGCGCATTGGGATGAGGATGCAGATGAAAGAAACCAGATTTTAGCTTTATGCCGGATCTATTTTAGTTTAGTGATGAAGGATATTGCTTCAAAAGACAATGCTGCACGATGGGTTATGTCTCAGCTTTCTGATGAGCAGAAATTCGTATTGCAGCGACTTATACAGGAATATAGAGGGGAAATCGGCAAACAAAATTGGCAAGAGGAGCAT
>NZ_VPDK01000068.1:0-5644 GCF_013417725.1 Acinetobacter sp. YH12233 | reverse complement strand
GCCAGGCCTCAGCATTTTATTATGGTGATCCCCTGGGCGAAATGCGCCTGGTAAGCAGAGTTTTTGAAATGTAAGGCCTTTGAATAAGACAAAAGGCTGCCTCATCGCTAACTTTGCAACAGTGCCATTTTAAGCGTTATGCTAAGCCCAGGAAGCCGCAGGATCTTTTGAACCACAACTGCATTAACGTCCGCTATTCTGATACGAGTGGATTGTACGCCTGGGAATTCGAGAAAGATGCTCAGAAATTCAGTCTGAAAGTCAAAGGGCAATATATTGCGAACAGCACGATTCATCAGCTCGATGCAGCATTAGACGGGCTGGGGATTGCCTATATTCCCGAGTATGTTGCAGATGGATATATCAAAAGCGGCAAGCTGATTGCTGTTCTGACCGAGTGGTGTCCATATTTTGACGGCTACCATATTTATTATCCTCACCGCCGACAGGATTCTCCTGCGTTTATGGCTTTTCTGCAAGTTTTGCGTGACAGGTACAATAATGGAATAAGATAAATTTATGAGTAAAGGATTATGTCCACGATAAGCACCTGGGTCGATTCCTGGGAGGCGGCCATGAGGGTAGGGAAGCGCCGTCCCGTCAAGTCAGCGTAATGCTCTGCCAGTGTTACAACCAATTAACCAATTCTGATTAGAAAAACTCATCGAGCATCAAATGAAACTGCAATTTATTCATATCAGGATTATCAATACCATATTTTTGAAAAAGCCGTTTCTGTAATGAAGGAGAAAACTCACCGAGGCAGTTCCATAGGATGGCAAGATCCTGGTATCGGTCTGCGATTCCGACTCGTCCAACATCAATACAACCTATTAATTTCCCCTCGTCAAAAATAAGGTTATCAAGTGAGAAATCACCATGAGTGACGACTGAATCCGGTGAGAATGGCAAAAGCTTATGCATTTCTTTCCAGACTTGTTCAACAGGCCAGCCATTACGCTCGTCATCAAAATCACTCGCATCAACCAAACCGTTATTCATTCGTGATTGCGCCTGAGCGAGACGAAATGCGCGATCGCTGTTAAAAGGACAATTACAAACAGGAATCGAATGCAACCGGCGCAGGAACGCTGCCAGCGCATCAACAATATTTTCACCTGAATCAGGATATTCTTCTAATACCTGGAATGCTGTTTTCCCGGGGATCGCAGTGGTGAGTAACCATGCATCATCAGGAGTACGGATAAAATGCTTGATGGTCGGAAGAGGCATAAATGCCGTCAGCCAGTTTAGTCTGACCATCTCATCTGTAACATCATTGGCAACGCTACCTTTGCCATGTTTCAGAAACAACTCTGGCGCATCGGGCTTCCCATACAATCGATAGATTGTCGCACCTGATTGCCCGACATTATCGCGAGCCCATCTATACCCATATAAATCAGCATCCAGGTTGGAATTTAATCGCGGCCTCGAGCAAGACGTTTCCCGTTGAATATGGCTCATAACACCCCTTGTATTACTGTTTATGTAAGCAGACAGTTTTATTGTTCATGATGATATATTTTTATCGGCACTGTTGCAAATAGTCGGTGGTGATAAACTTATCATCCCCTTTTGCTGATGGAGCTGCACATGAACCCATTCAAAGGCCGGCATTTTCAGCGTGACATCATTCTGTGGGCCGTACGCTGGTACTGCAAATACGGCATCAGTTACCGTGAGCTGCAGGAGATGCTGGCTGAACGCGGAGTGAATGTCGATCACTCCACGATTTACCGCTGGGTTCAGCGTTATGCGCCTGAAATGGAAAAACGGCTGCGCTGGTACTGGCGTAACCCTTCCGATCTTTGCCCGTGGCACATGGATGAAACCTACGTGAAGGTCAATGGCCGCTGGGCGTATCTGTACCGGGCCGTCGACAGCCGGGGCCGCACTGTCGATTTTTATCTCTCCTCCCGTCGTAACAGCAAAGCTGCATACCGGTTTCTGGGTAAAATCCTCAACAACGTGAAGAAGTGGCAGATCCCGCGATTCATCAACACGGATAAAGCGCCCGCCTATGGTCGCGCGCTTGCTCTGCTCAAACGCGAAGGCCGGTGCCCGTCTGACGTTGAACACCGACAGATTAAGTACCGGAACAACGTGATTGAATGCGATCATGGCAAACTGAAACGGATAATCGGCGCCACGCTGGGATTTAAATCCATGAAGACGGCTTACGCCACCATCAAAGGTATTGAGGTGATGCGTGCACTACGCAAAGGCCAGGCCTCAGCATTTTATTATGGTGATCCCCTGGGCGAAATGCGCCTGGTAAGCAGAGTTTTTGAAATGTAAGGCCTTTGAATAAGACAAAAGGCTGCCTCATCGCTAACTTTGCAACAGTGCCAGTTTTATTACGAACGTGTTTTGGGTGGACAACGGAAAACATATTTCATCGAAAGACCAAAAAAAGAAAAAACACTTCCTGTTGTGATGAGTGAAGAAGAAACCATTCGGGTACTACGCGCTATTGAAAACGTGAAACACAAGGCTATTCTGATGACTATTTATTCGGCAGGTTTGCGCATTTCTGAATGTATAAACCTGAAAATAAAAGACATTGACTCCAAGCGCATGCAAATTCGTATAGAACAGTCAAAAGGAAAAAGAGATCGTTATACCATTTTATCTGAGAAAACATTAATTATTTTAAGAACATACTTTATGGAATATAAACCAAAAGATTATTTATTTGAAGGTCAAAAAGGTGGCGCATACTCAAGCCGAAGTATTCAAAACATTTTTAAAGCAGCTGTTTTAAAAGCAAAGATTCAAAAGGAAGTTACTGTACATACCTTACGACATAGCTTTGCAACGCATTTGCTTGAGAATGGTACGAGTTTACGTTATATTCAATCGTTGTTAGGTCATTCAAGCAGTAAAACAACTGAGGTTTATACACATATTACCACCAAGGGAATGGAACAATTAAAAAGTCCGATGGATTTGTTAGATATATAGAAAGGATTTGTATATTTGAGCAAAACTTAACAAAAAGCACTATGAATATAAATCCTTTTGAGAGAGTAGAAACGAACGGTAAACGGTTGAAAACGGATTTGTCACTGATAATGAAAGGTTTAGCAAAATAAGATATAGTGGATATATACGCCATTTGGCGTATAGCCACTTGTTATGTGCCATTTTTGAATGACAATGCGAATAGATACGGACAAACAAATGAATTTACTTAGTGATAAGAACGTTGCAATAATTGGTGGTGGACCCGTTGGACTGACTATGGCAAAATTATTACAGCAAAACGGCATAGACGTTTCAGTTTACGAAAGAGACAACGACCGAGAGGCAAGAATTTTTGGTGGAACCCTTGACCTACACAAAGGTTCAGGTCAGGAAGCAATGAAAAAAGCGGGATTGTTACAAACTTATTATGACTTAGCCTTACCAATGGGTGTAAATATTGCTGATGAAAAAGGCAATATTTTATCCACAAAAAATGTAAAGCCCGAAAATCGATTTGACAATCCTGAAATAAACAGAAATGACTTAAGGGCTATCTTGTTGAATAGTTTAGAAAACGACACGGTTATTTGGGATAGAAAACTTGTTATGCTTGAACCTGGTAAGAAGAAGTGGACACTAACTTTTGAGAATAAACCGAGTGAAACAGCAGATTTGGTTATTCTTGCCAATGGTGGAATGTCGAAAATAAGGAGCTTTGTTACCGACACGCAAGTTGAAGAAACCGGTACTTTCAACATCCAAGCTGATATTCTTCAACCGGAAATAAACTGTCCCGGATTTTTTCAGCTATGCAACGGCAACCGATTAATGGCGGGACATCAGGGCATTTTATTGTTTGCCAATCCCAATAATAATGGTGCATTGTATTTAGGAATTAGTTTTAAAACGCCCGATGAATGGAAAAATAAAATTCCCTTAGATTTTCAGGACAGAAACAGCGTTGCCGATTTTTTATTGAAAAGATTTTCCAAATGGAGTGAAGTTTACAAACAATTAATACGTTCGGTATCAACATTTCAATGCTTGCCCACAAGGAAATTTCCTTTGAACAATGATTGGAAAAGTAACCGTCCATTACCCATAACAATGATTGGCGATGCTGCTCATTTGATGTCGCCTTTTGCAGGACAGGGTGTAAATACGGGATTATTGGATGCTTTGATATTGTCTGAAAACCTTACAAACGGAGAATTTACAAGTATTGAAAATGCCATCGAAAACTACGAACAACAAATGTTTGTTTATGCAAAAGATACGCAGGACGAATCGACAGAAAACGAAACCGAAATGTTTAGTCCCAATTTTTCGTTTCAAAAATTATTGAATCTATAAACAGTAAGAAAAAACGGCTACTAACAAGCAGTTTTGCAATAGTGGGGCAGAAGTGCAAAATTGAACTTGTGTGCTTCTATCAACTTTTGTACATTAGCTGCCAGTTTAAGATGGGTGCATTTGAGTATGCCCAAAGGAGCCCGCAAGTATGCGCAGGACGAAGCCAGTAGCCGCGCCGATGGTGGCGCGGGTCTATCTGCGCGTCAGCACCGACGCGCAGGACTTGGAACGCCAAGAGGCGATCACTACGGCCGCGAAGGCCGCCGGCTACTACGTCGCCGGCATCTACCGTGAGAAGGCATCCGGCGCACGCGCCGACCGGCCTGAGCTGCTGCGCATGATCGGCGACCTACAGCCCGGCGAGGTGGTCATTGCCGAGAAGATCGACCGCATCAGCCGCCTACCTTTGCCCGAGGCCGAGCGCCTGGTGGCCTCGATACAGGCCAAAGGCGCACGCCTGGCCGTCCCTGGCGTGGTCGATCTATCCGACCTGGCGGCCGAGGCCCAGGGTGTCGCCAAGATCGTGCTGGAAGCCGTGCAGATCATGCTTTTTCGCCTGGCCTTGCAGATGGCCCGCGACGACTACGAGGACAGGCGCGAACGCCAGCGCCAAGGCATTGAGTTGGCCCGCCAGGCCGGGCGGTACAAGGGCCGCCGTGCTGATCCGAAGCGCCGCGCCCAAGTTGTCGCGCTGCGCAAGTCCGGCTACAGCATCAACAAGACCGCCGAGCTGGCCGGGTACAGTGCGGCCCAGGTGAAACGGATATGGGCCGAGGTCAGCCAGGCCGAAGCGAAGCAGCACGGCGCGTTCGTGGAGGACGCATTGACGGAAGCCGATGCCCTGGCCGCTGTCGGCCAGGATGAGCGCCAGGAGGAAAGGGCATGAAGAAGCCGAACCAAGACGACGAGCCGTTTTTCATCACCGAGGAGATTGCGGCCGAAATGATCGCCGGCGGCTATGAGTTCGAGCTGCCGCCCATTCCTTGCACCATCCGCCTACGCGACGTGCTGGAGCGCATGACCGATGCTGAGCTAGCATTGCAGCCGGGCGAGATCGCCGACCAGGAGCGTGAACGCTGCCGGCGCAAGCCGTGTTCAACCTCATGATCTGGTCATGGTATTTTTCATGGCACTGAGCCTGATAGTTCTTGCAAATTGTTGTCACTAAAGGGTTTTGTGTGCTTGTTTACAATCGAGTGGGAGTGACGGGCACTGGCTGGCAATGTCTAGCAACGGCAGGCATTTCGGCTGAGGGTAAAAGAACTTTCCGCTAAGCGATAGACTGTATGTAAACACAGTATTGCAAGGACGCGGAACATGC
>NZ_VPDK01000067.1:0-5703 GCF_013417725.1 Acinetobacter sp. YH12233 | reverse complement strand
GTCACACTAAAAAATTGTATTACTTCAATTGATTCAGGTTGGAGTCCTCAATGTGAAAGCTACCCTGCTAACTCAAGCGAATGGGGGGTTTTAAAAACGACTTCAGTTGATTGGAGTGGCTTTAATTCTTCTTTTAATAAGAAACTACCTTTAGAGCTGACTCCTCGAAAGGAAATAGAAGTTAAACCTTTGGATATTTTGGTTACACGAGCAGGGCCTACGGAACGAGTTGGGGTTGTTTCAGTTGTTCCTCATTCAGTTCGTTCAAAACTGATGATTTCAGATAAATTAATTCGCTTGAAATCAAATGAAGAAAACAATCCTCTATTTTTAGGCATTAGTTTATCTTCAGTAAAATGTCAGAATCAGTTGCAGTCTAAAACTTCAGGATTAGCAAAGTCACAAACTAATATTTCCCAAAAAATATTGGGTGAAGTTCTTTTAAAACTGCCTTCAAAAGAAGAACAAACCAAAATCGCTTCTTTCCTTTCTGCTGTTGATGAAAAGATTAGTCAGCTTACTCAAAAACTTGAGCTGCTTAGTCAATACAAACAAGGAATGATGCAAAAGCTGTTTAGTCAACAGATTCGTTTTAAAGCGGATGATGGGAGTGAATTTGGGGAGTGGGAAAATACAGTACTTGGAGATATTGCAGATATAGTTGGAGGGGGAACACCATCAACTAACAATCAGGCATATTGGAGTGGGGATGTTGTATGGCTAACACCATCTGAAATCAACCAAAAATTTATAGGTGAAAGCAAGCGAACAATTTCAGAACTTGGCGTTCAGAAGTCATCAGCAAAAAAGCTTCCTATAGGCACGATTCTTTTTACTTCTAGAGCAACTATTGGCGAAGTAGCAATTGCGATTGCAGAAGTAACTACAAACCAAGGATTTCAATCCTTTATCTCTAATGAGAAAACTTTCAATGAGTTTTTATATTATTGGATTGTAAATAATAAAAAATCATTTATTGAACGAGCGAGCGGTTCTACTTTTCTGGAAATTAGTAAAAGTAAAATTCAACCGATGGAAATTTCACTTCCTTGCTTAGAAGAACAAACCAAAATCGCTAATTTCCTATCTGCCATCGACCAAAAAATTGAAGTCGTGGCACAGCAAATTGAACAAGCCAAACAGTGGAAAAAAGGTTTGTTGCAGCAGATGTTTATCTAACCGTTTAAACCCACATATTTCGCTCTATTTTGGCCTTTTAAAGGCTACTCCTTAAGGGAGTGTTACTTTCTTGGAAAAGTGGCTAAAAACGCAAATGGTGACCATCTAAGGCAATTTTTAAATAAGGCGAGCAGTTTTATGTCATGCTCGGGACGAAAGACCCATTTTTTTTACGTGTATTGGGCGATACACGGATTTTTATTTATCAGCAAAATCTAATGCTTAGAATGTTTTTTTCGAGTGGTCATTCCCACTAAGCCTTTTTAAAGTCGAGCTGTAAGACCTGATTTAAATACTTGTTTACTCAAGTTTTTTTCTGAAAAATCTTTTGCTTGATGCCACTCAAGCAAGAATTTCATAGATTTGTTTTTCAACTTGTATCTTAGAATTTAGACCGCCAAGTCTATGAAGTCGCCAAACTTCAACCAAGATAAAAGTCTTCCAATTGCTTTACACACACTACTTAATGGCGTGTCCTTTCGTTACTCATCTCGACGCTTGCCTTTCACTCGACATCGAAAAGCTCCCTTTGCCATTACAGCAAAGCTCTACTAAGTCACTCTCCCACACTGCTAGATCAGTCAATCTAGTTTTCAGCTCCATGTTTGCCCCGACTTTTCATGAAAAATTCTTCAAATGAAGAATAGAATTTTCAATAAAGTACGGCATATCAACGCCTAAGTGCTTCCCAAGTTAGCAATCAAACAGTTTGTTTCAGTTTCCTGAAACGTGGTAGACCCCGTGTCGATCTTCCCCATAGTATGCCTACATTCCATCTATCCGCTGACCGCAGTTCCAAGTCATTTCAGCTTTATACAACATACTATGAAGTTAATAACCATCCACGTTCACACCTTACCTAAGCCCACATACACAACTTTCGTCATGTTGCGGGCATTACAGGCTTGAGCTATCCATTGATCTCGACAGCAAAACAGAATGTCATCCGACAAATTCACTGCTTCACCTAAAATCGAGTACCGATTGCGCCATCTTTCAACTTGCAATCCTGATGCCTCACGACAACTTTAAGCTGTATCACTTAAAGCCCTTTAAAAAAGATTGCATCTCCTTTTTAAAGATCCTCAAAAGCCCACCTGTAGGTACTACTTACGCCCTTGTCTTCGTATCTGTTTTTTTCAAACTTGAAGCGTCTAGTAGCCGACTCTTATCGAGTTTACTCAATCCTTAAGTCCTCTCGTCGTCTGTTTAATATGCAGGGTTTCGGCTCTTTCAGCCTAGAAGAAAAATTACTTTCCTCAACCACTTCACAATCTTTCGATTGCTTATAGGTTCCCGTGTCCTTGTCGCCCAACTGCCCGTAAAAACGGGACTACTCATACGAATAGGTAGAATCAGGGAATTTCACCCATCAGCCCCTAGTGTAGCCGCGCCAGCTAGAGTTTCCTCACGCACGCAGCTTCACCATTAAAACTTCTCAATAGACGGCAATCACTCTATCAAAAAGGGGGTGTGTGTTTGTTTCATGGGTGGCAACCATGAAACAAACACTTTTAAAAGCAATTGGATCATGGATTGGCAGTCCACACGAAAAACAGAATCTAAAGCGGTTATATAACGTCC
Source organism: Acinetobacter sp. YH12233 (assembly GCF_013417725.1). Taxonomy (NCBI): domain Bacteria; kingdom Pseudomonadati; phylum Pseudomonadota; class Gammaproteobacteria; order Moraxellales; family Moraxellaceae; genus Acinetobacter; species Acinetobacter sp. YH12233. Next base: position 2,940 of record NZ_VPDK01000067.1, on the reverse strand, counting down.
ACGAATAGGTGTCAATATACGTCCACGGAACTGCTATTTATAGAATCACCAAAGGTGGTTAAATCAAAAATAAAAATACCACCTTTGGTGGTATTTTTTTGTTTTTAAAAATCTTATTTAAAAATAACCTATATAATCTTTTTATAAATACTCTTATAGGATAACATTTAAAAATGATTTTTATGGAATAACAAAAATGATTTATTACAGTGTAAATTTAAAACAATATTCTCAAGCCATTATAGGAATGGCATCAAATGAATATGAATTGGCTTCGCCTATTTTGAAGCTTGAAATTGAAGATGCAAAGAAGCTGATTGCAAAATGGATTGATCGTTATCACTTGCTTGAGACACCTCAGCAGACTTACCGTAGACGCTTGAATGGTGAGCCTGTTTTTAGCCTAAGTGTTTATTTTTATAGCAATATGAAAAATTCTGATGAATCTCAACATTGGCAAGAGTTTCAAAGTTTTGATGAGAACTATAAAAAAAATGCTAGAGTGCAACTTTTTTGCCGTACAAATGACTTATTTCTTTATGATGATGAGTCCAATAAGGTTCTTAATATAAAAGAAAAAAAAGATATTGCTAAAATAAATAATAAGATAAATAGCTTGATTCCTAGTGCTGAAATTTTTGATTTTCTAGGCAATCTTAAAATCACTTGTCGTCATTATGAGTTAGTGCGGATCACAAAGCCGAAAAAGAGTATCAAAGAGCTTAAAGCACATGCTTGGGAACAGACTAAGCACTCAACCGATTGGACATGGCGTTTGACTGAGAAAGCATATAAAGATCAGTGTGCTCAAGGTGAAAGGGTAGTTTTACGGTTTCAAAATTTGCTTGAGAAAGAAGCAAGTTTAGAGGAAAAAAGCAGATACTTTGAACGACATTTTCGTGCCTTAGAAGGCTTTCTAGGCTATCGAGGTGTAAGACAGCAGATTGGCACGATGTATCATCAAGAGCGAAGACTTTTTAAAAACAAATATGAAATAGATTGGTCGAATCATGGCGCAAGAAAACTCAACTTGGCATATCTGAAGAAGCTCAAAAACACTATTCCCAACAACAGCGCATTAGATGAAGCCATAGAAGTGTTCTATGTTTTAAGTCGTGAGCATATTCAGAAACAATACCAAACTTGGTTGGAAAAAAATGAATCTAAGTAACTCCACCAAGCGAAGCGTAGCTTTTTTTCTTGTCGTCCTCTGCGGTGTCAGCCTTTTGAACTGCATGTCGAACCGAGAGCCACAAGCCGACCAAGACAGCATTTCAAGAGCCGAACAGCGTGAAGCGGATTTTATGGAGAAAAGAGCCAAGTACATTGAAGAACATGGGCATGATAAGCACTACAACATGCAGAATGGTCGAGTTTATGAATGATTTTGGTTTCTGGCCAAACACACCAGGATTTTTTTCAAAAATCTTGGTGTGTTCAGCAAAACCAAACTCAAACCCTTAAAAAACAGCAACATACATTTTTATTTGTGATGCATTTTTTTAATAATTTACCAATAAAATGAATGACTTAACAAGTATGTCTGAATGGTGTACACTTTTCCGCAGACGAAAAAAAACCCGACTGCAATCGGGCTTTTCTTCGGCAACTTGATGAGAAATTAATCTCAACTAGAGCACAGTTATCTTGAACCCTGATTGTAGCCTAGTTGAGCCTAAAAATTCAAATTTTTTGAAGGACAACATGGCTCTAAAAAAACAGCTAGACCTGTTTTTTGATGATCTTGCGTACTATCCGCACTGCACAGATAATTTTGCGGATGGACAATACAGAACCAAGAAAACAGAAGCAATCAAAAAGAAATACATCCAATTTAATCAGCCCTGCCTGATTAGTTATTTTGTCTTTGATCTCGATTACCCTGAATCGGCACTTGCTTGGCGAGAAGAAAACCTCCCTGAGCCTTTTTGGGTAGCACAGAACCCCAAAAATGGGCATGTGCATGTCTGTTACCGCCTTTTGTTTCCTTATCCAACAACTGAAATTGCAAGCATCAAGCCGATGCAGTACGCTGCAAAAATTCAGGCTGCTATGGCTCGAAAACTCAAAGCTGATGCAGGGTACAGCCGAAAACTGACCAAAAACCCATATAACCCTGCTTGGCGGACGATGTACTTCACTGATAAGTCGTATTTGCTCGATGAGCTTGCAGACTATGTTGTGGTTAAAGCACTTAGGAAAAGCGAGCAAGATCAAGGTTTAGGACGTAACTGCACCATGTTTCAGCAGGGTGCATCGTGGTCGTATAGGGCTGTTATGGAGTTTAAACAGGCAAATGCCCCTTTCCAACTGTGGCATAACGCTGTCAAAGATCGCCTAAAGGACATCAATGCAGGTTTCCCCGAACAACTCCCCTACTCAGAAGTGAAAGCCACGGCAAAGAGCATAGCGACTTGGGTATGGCAGCGATTCAGTGAGCAAGGTTTAAAGCAATGGCACGCTGAGAAAGGACGTAAGGGAGGGCAGAAGTCAAAGCGTGGAGCTAAAGCCGATTCTGCGCGTTCTACAAAGCCGTGGGAAGCATTAGGAATAGGACAAGCGACATACTATCGTAGGAAGAAAAAAGGACTGATAAAGTGATAGCAGATAAGCTATATCAGATATCCCCTCGAAGAGGGGGTATTTTGCTTGTCAGTATGGTCAATTCTAAGAATGTTCCACGATCTAAGCCTAGGCTATTTTTAGCTGTTTCTGAATGATCAATTTCTTTATCCGAAGTTTTATATTTTTATGAGAGTTTTACGTTGTTTCCTAAATTAAGATTTAAAGAGTTTGATGGTGATTGGAAGGAAGTCACACTAAAAAATTGTATTACTTCAATTGATTCAGGTTGGAGTCCTCAATGTGAAAGCTACCCTGCTAACTCAAGCGAATGGGGGGTTTTAAAAACGACTTCAGTTGATTGGAGTGGCTTTAATT
>NZ_VPDK01000066.1:0-5828 GCF_013417725.1 Acinetobacter sp. YH12233 | reverse complement strand
TTTCTGACAAATATTTCTCAAATAAACTTCGAGTAATTTCTACCATTCAATCAATGAAAATAATTTCGATCAATCAACCAGTAAAAATCCACACAAGTTGTTCTTCATAATCTCTTAATGATCTTCTCACTACTTCGTCAGTAGCAAGCTAGGTCGGCTATATTACTCTCTATCTCTAGAAAGTCAACCAGTAATGAAAATTATTTTTAAACTTTCTTTCTAAAACCCAACTCAACCATCTCATGCTAAGTTACTGTTTTATCAGAAGTTTTAATCTTCATCACCGCCGATGGATGTGCATTATAGACCAATCCCAAGCAAGCGCAACCCCTATTTTTAAGAAAATACTTCAGTTGATTATTATTTCTACAAAAATGCCGATTTTCCCTATTTTTTGAGCATTAAAGGTATAGGATTGGCCAATGTACTTAATAATTTCTCTTTTTTATTGTGTTCCTGAAAGCGCAAGGAGCGGCAATCTATATATTCACAGTAGCCCCCGTCCCCATGCTCAGTCTCGCCATTAATTCTAACTTCGTAATTAAAGCTTCCAACATAACCCGCAGCCAGACCAAATTTGAAATCTCCTCGGCTTTGTCCCTGCAGCCAGATCTGCATTCCTTTGCCATCTTCATAGCACCATTCAAACTCACGCGGCAGATACATCTTTTGCCCATTTGGAGTAGTCACACTCGGATAAACCCGATGCACCTTGAAATAGACTTTTTGATCGAACATTTGACTGGTCATATTTTTCAAGTCACGCAGATAAATTCGTGACTGCACAATGCTGTTCAGACTATCTCGAATTTGTGCCAACAATAATTGCCGTCCTTCACTCAGGTTAATAATCTGATAAGTCAGAAAGGCTAAAGGCAAATAGGGAAAATTAAAGCTTCGTGCAAATTCAAAACTACCTAAACTCTCGATAAGGTATTTCTGATCTTTATAATGTAAGGTGCCCTGACAATAACAAAGCAAAGACCAATGATCAGCCAGTGCAAAGCGCATTTGGGTAAAGTGTGAAATCAGATTGGTCGTATGGATGCTGAGATCAAAGCCCAGTTCAGAATCAAAACGTTGTAAACGAAAATGTGGAAAGTCGCCGGTCAGTTTTTCACGATCTAGAAACTGAAACAGGCCATACTGAAACTTGCAATCCTTTTTGATTGAATAGCAATTTAATTGTCCCGCCATATGCGGACTGGTACTACAGATTACTGTGGCTGTATCCAGTGCATTGGTTTGAATAGCACTCGGGTTAGCCAACATCGGTGCATTAGGCTGACCAATAATACTCAGAAAATTAAGATAATGAAGGGGTGCAGGCAGATCAGGAAGCGTCAGGCCCTGATGAATAATTTTATATTTCTGGTTTGGCCCATGATAGGCAAGATTATGCTGGGAAACAGCAGGAGTCTGATTCAGCTGTTTCGAACGATCTAGAAAATCTTGAAGAAACTGCATCTCAAACTCCTTATTTTTATATTGTTATAAGGTACTCTGTCTTTTTGCCATAAAGGTTGTAAGGAAACCAGACAAGGCATAGATGACAGAGATCACGAGAATCCCTACCGGAATATTATAAGTCATCGCTGCAAAGATAAACACCGCGATCGGCAACACGAAAAACGGTACCCGTCTACGCTCTACGGTTTTAAATGAATAGTATTTGATATTAGAAATCATCAATAAGCCAACGATTACAATAATTGCAGCATTAATGATTTGTACAGTAAAATCACGAATATCAAACACAGCCGGGAAGTCCAATCCTACCCAGACCAGTGAAATAATAATGACGGCTGCTAATGGACTCGCAACGCCAATAAAATAGCGTTTATCCACCACTCCAATCTGAACGTTAAAGCGGGCTAGACGGAAAGCTGCACAAGCCGTATAGACAAAACAAGCCGCCAGACCGATACGGCCTAAATCACTTAATCCCCAGCTATACATCAAAATAGCCGGTGCCACCCCAAATGCCAGCATATCGGATAGTGAGTCGAACTGTTCACCGAATGGACTTTGTGCCCCAATCGCACGTGCCACACGACCATCGAGACCATCAAATAAAGCTGCCAAGAAAATGGCATAAATAGCTTGCTGAAATTCGCCATTCATACTGGCAATAATCGAGTAAAAGCCTGATAACAACGCAGCGGTTGTAATCAGGTTAGGCCACAGATAGATACCTCGACGCTTAACTCTTTGCCCTTCCTGGGTATGCTCTACCTCTTCCACCTCGAAGGTGATGCCATCAAATGGCAAATCTTTCGAAGATTCGTGTTCCGGCTTATTTGTACTTGTCATTCTTGTCGATCCTAACTATGACCCGATCTTTAAAATATTATTCGCCTACTAACCAACGAACTGCTGCATGACCGCCATTTTCCTGCATACGCAAATGCGGGAATAACCATTGCAGCGCTTCGTCTGCATCTTCAGAGAACTTCCAAGGTGGGTTAATCACCAGTAAACCACAACCATTTAAACCCACTGGTGTATCATCTGGCCATACACAGATTTCACATACCAACTGACGGCGAATCCCGGTCTTGAACATTTTCTTCTCGAAACGTTCAATCATGGCACGGTCTTTAATTGGGTACCAAACTGCAAATACGCCTGTCGGCCATTTTTTATAAGCAGCAACCAGTAATTCAACCAGCTGTGGGAAGTCTTTACGCTCCAGCTCATACGGCGGATCGATCATCACCAGACCACGTTTTTCTTTCGGTGGAATGACTGCGAGCAAGCCTTCATACGCATCACGCTCATGCAAACCGGCGCGTTTGTCAAAAATGTTATGACGTAACTGCTGGAACACATCACGCTGCATTTCAAAAATGGTGGCCTTGTCAATTTCACGCATGCCTTCCAGTGCAAACCAAGGTGAACCCGGATATGCACCTTTACCAAAGTTTTCACGCATTTTCTCAACAATTTTTAAATATTGTTGTACGCCTTCTGGCGCATTACGCTTGACCGAATCATCCAGCTTGATCAGACGATGAATACCGTTCAGGAATTCCCCTGACTTTTGCGCTTCAGAGGTGGATAAATCATATTTACCTGCACCACCATGTGTATCTACATAGCGATATGGTTTATCTTTTGCATTGAGTCGAGTCAATAATTGAAGCAACAATACATGCTTCATGACATCGGCAAAGTTGCCAGCATGGTAATGGTGACGGTAATTCATGTTTCATTAATTCCTAATATCAACCGCTATTTTAACATGAAAAATAGTTTCGTTCAGACCCGATTCTTACATAGAATAGCGCGACCCCAATTTACCCTTCTAGGTGAGTTTCTATGGAAGCAGTTCAACTCCCGGCAACCTGGCCAGTTGATCAGATTATTGATGATCTAGATCAGCATGGTTTTAGCATGATCGACAATGCTTATGCCCCATCCTATGTTGAACAGCTGATTGCTGAATGTACCAGTAATCTGGAACGCTTTCGTGATGCAGCCATTCAGAATGGCGTAGTCAGCAATATCCGCAGTGATCACATTCTCTGGCTCAATGAAGATCTGGAAATTTCTAACCAGCATGTGCAAACCTTACAGGCTTTAGGTCATGAGCTGAACCGCGCTTTCTTCCTCGGCATTAAAGATGTGGAAGCCCATTTTGCCTGCTATAACGCGGGTGAGTTCTATGCCCTGCATCGCGATAATCCTCAAGGCAAAAATGGCCGGATGATTTCTGCGGTTTATTATCTGCATGATGATTGGCAAGATAACTGGGGCGGCGAACTACATCTGCAGGATAAAAATGATCAATGGCATATTATCCAGCCTAAACCAAACCGTATTGCCTTCTTCCAAAGTGATTTAATGCATGAAGTTTTAAAAGCCAAACATCAACGTTTATCAATCACCGCCTGGTTAAGAAGTGATACCTGTTTGCTCTAATCCTTTTTCAACGCTTTAAATTTCAATTTTCAGCCTCATATAGCAATCATTGAGATATGAGGACTGCGTTCATGCGACCAACCCCCAAAGAGATCATTGCACGCATTGGTGAAACAGATCAGCTGTTTTTAAATGGCAATACGCCTGAGCTGGCGCTTGAACGGGCTGATCTTCGTCTGCAACTGGTGACCATCAGTCAGTTACGTCAAGAGCAGGCGCATTTCCTGCAAGAAGCGATTGTTCTGCTGGAGCAAGGCCGGATTGAATTTGAAGAAATGCCACTGGATTTGTATATCAATCTGTCTTTACACCTGGCCAAAGCCTATATGATCTACTTTGAGCTGACCAAAGAAGATCATTATGCGCTTATTACCCAGCAGATTCTAAAACCAATGACCAATTATGAGCATGCGGACATTTATTTCTTCCTGGCTTATGCATCTGCCAGTAAGAAAGAGCCTGCCATGACTCGTCACTGGTTAAATAAATACAGTAAAACGGCCCAGTTTGACCATGAACTGGTAGGCCAGCATCCGGCATTTGATGAATATCGTCAACTGGAATGGTTTATTCAGATTCTGCGTAGCCGTATGCATTAAAACAACGAAATCTGTTCTTATAAAAATGCCTCACATTGATGAGGCATTTTTTATGAATTAATTTAATTGACTCAAGCCAGACGGCGTCGATCTGCATCCAGATGCAATTGCTGATTCAGTTCATCAATCCAGATTGCCCAGTCATCATCCTGTACCAGATGACTAATTAACAGCGAACGCTGCGCTTTATTCCAGAACGGTGCTTCATGCAGTGACATATGGGCAGGTAGCTGATGAGTACGTATATAAAGCTCAATTGCCGCCGGGCTGTTAGCCAGGCCGAGTTGAGAAAATAACAGTTCTAAGGATGGTTGGTTCTTCCCGAGCATATGCCCTCCTTATATCAGATATATTGTAGTTATTTATAGGACTAACTTATAAGATAAGACAAAAAAAACCTAGTCAAAGGACTAGGTTTTGTTGTGTCTTTTTGTATAAAGAAACTTTAATTGCTTTCAGGGCCTTCTTTATCACTTTCGACATGTAAAAGCTGGTTCAGTTTATCAATGATTACGATCCATTCATCATCCTGATGCCAGTGTTCGCGAAGAAAAGCGCTTTGCCCCTCATTCCAGAAATCTGCATCCGGCAAAATCACGTCTGATGGTAGCTGATGATTTTTGGTAAATTCATCAATTGATGCTTCATCAGCAGGCAAGCCTAATTGCTCAAATAATAATTCTAAAGTCACTTGCTGTTCTAATACCATTCGCTCACTCCATCATAAAAATAATCAGTTCATTGATTTGAAAATATTATTGACGCTTAGAAGAAGGTAGATCACAAGAACCACTTCCTTCCGCCTCAATATGCAATTGCTCATTGAGTACATCTACAAAAATTGCCCAGTCATCATCTTCTTTCCAGTGACCAATCAGAAAATCATGTTGGTTTTTGGTCCAGAAAGGAGCTTTATGTAAGGGGACGTCCATCCCAATCTGATGGGTTTTGATAAATTCATCGATTGCTTCCGGGCTTGAATCCAAGCCGAGTTGCTCAAAAAAAAGTTCCATGGTAGGTCGCTGCTCTAACATCTCAGTACCTCCTCTTTTGTTGATGATTCTTCTTATTAAACTAGATGAGCCACTCGCAAAGTTCAGTTGTCCCTCCTTCACAAGATGTTATTTTTTGTTCTTTAAATTTTTTAGAAATAGCAATAAAAAAGCACCCCCAATGGAGTAATGCCAGTCAGTTAAGAGATTGACTGGCTTTTTCTTGGGTATTTTTGAGGTTTTCCTTTTACAACCCTTGGATAACTCCTCACTCTTCTCTCAGGTATAACATACCGATTAGATTTCTCCATTA
>NZ_VPDK01000065.1:0-8165 GCF_013417725.1 Acinetobacter sp. YH12233 | reverse complement strand
TCAAACGAACAAATAGAGCAGATAGAATTTGCACTCAACCATCGTCCTAGAAAAACACTAGGTTGGTATACACCGAGTGAAGTTATGGCTGGTTTTTATACTGTTGCACTTGCCGCTTGAATCCGCCATTTAATAAATAAATTTATTGTAAAAAAAAGCCCACTAAATATGGGCCTATCTCTAATTTTAATGTTACTCCCTGAAAGGGTCACTTTTCCATGACCTAATCTCAGCAAAAACTAGAAGGGTAATGATGGTAAATAAGACACCAATTCCCAGAAAAAAAACATCTTTAGCTAAACCAGCTAGACTAAACGTGATTAAACTAGTAATAGAAGATATAAATAGCAAAAAAAACATAAAAATACGTTTCATTTAACAATAACCTGTTAAAATGGATGATAAATCACATAAATATTATATGTTATAAATGCTGTGATAGATAATAATAAAATTCATTTAATTATTTTATGTGAACTATAAGTTTAAGTAATAATTTTTTAATCTAAATAATTTATATTTGTGATCTTTTATTTCAGTAAAAGTATATATTTATGCTTTTGAATTTATGTATTTAATTTCATTAGATCTCTTTCATAAATCAAAAAACGATCTTCTTTTTGGTTAATATTTGCACTCCGGATTTCTTAGCATTCGTGCATAATCTGCGGATGAAATACATCGATTCAAACAAGCTTTCTGATCCTCAGTTCAAGCGATACACAGGCATCTCATGGTCAACTTTCTATTTGATGGTTGAGCAATTGAAGAAACATGTCCCTGCCAAAGGCAGACCGCCCAAGTTAAGCCTGGAGGATCAGGTTCTGCTCTGTCTGAGCTATTGGCGGGAATACCGAACCTTATTTCACGTTGCGACGAGTTACGGGGTTTCAGAGCCCACAGCCTCAAGAATTGTCCGTCATGTTGAAGACTGCCTGATTCGGTCCAATCTGTTTAATTTACCCAAAGATTTACCCGAGGGCGAAGGCATCGACTGGAATGTTGTAATCGTGGATGCCACGGAAATTCCAATCCAAAGGCCTAAAAAAACAGAAGAAAAGCTATAGCGGCAAGAAAAAGACCCACACTTTCAAAGTACAGGCCATCATTCATTATCAAACTCAAAAAATCCTGAGTTTATGTACGAGTCGTGGTGCCGTACATGATTTCGAACTCTTCAAACGTAACTTGAATCAGATTCCTGCAGGTGCATTTATCCTTGCGGATAAGGGTTATCAGGGAATTTATACAGTGTATCCAAATAGCTTGTTGCCATTAAAAGCAAAGAAGCGCTGTAAACTGGATTCCGAACTAAAAATCTATAATCAGGAAATCAATAAAAGAAGAATTGGAATTGAGCATGTATTTGGCAGTTTGAAAACCTTCAAAATTCTTGCTGAGCGATATCGCAATCGAGGCAAAAGACTAGCATTAAGATTCAATCTAATTGCTGGAATTTATAACTTGGAGCTGAGTGAAAAATGACTTATGAAAGAAATCTAATGTAAACAAGTTTTCCATCATGTTAGGTTTTTTAAATTAATAAAAATATAATTTGTACTTTTGACATACTTATAATTACTGGTGGTGAATGAGTATTAGTAACTCCCTAAGAATAATCCTTTAATCCCATCATTTTTCTTTCAAAATCCCATCATTTAGAAGTACTCATAGGTTAAGGAATAGATATCCTTGTTAGAAATATCTAAACTAGCGATATGCTGTAGTGCTCCTGTTTTTGTCCTAGCAAAACTGTCCGCTTCATCCAAATACTGAAATATGAGTTCTCTAAGGGTTTTGTGCTTAAGTTGCATCTCAGGGTTCAATATTTTTTCAGGGTGCAATTCAATCTCGGCTTCCGTGCGTTTGATTCATTCCTCAGCCAATGATTTTTTGCTGAACGTTTTGGATTGCTTAAATTCAGGGTAGCCTTGACGTTATATACGGATCTGAGCTCTATACCGAGTTGTACCGTCTTTTGTTTGTCGCTTAGTGACCATGCCCATGAATTTGCACCATAAAAATGTAGTGGTGCAAATAGGTTGCAAATAAAGAGCGTTAAAAGTCAATACGGAGCGACTAAACGAAGTTAAATGAGGTTAAAGATTTTGAGTAAAAATAATGTAATTTCAGAATTGTTTGATAGGTCAATAGATAAGAAACTTTGGGTCGCTCCCATGGCAGGTGTCACCGATCGTCCATTTAGAACCTTATGCAAGTACTTCGGTGCGGGTCATGCAGTCAGTGAAATGATGACTTCTGACAAGACCTTGCGCATGAGTAAAAAAAGCTTATATCGGGCGAATTTTGATGGTGAGCTGGCACCAATTTCAGCGCAGATTGCCGGTTCTGATCCGCATGACTTAGCTGAGGCAGCGCGTTATCAGGTTGCAAATGGGGCACAAATTGTTGATATTAATATGGGTTGTCCAGCAAAGAAAGTCTGTAATAAGCTGGCCGGTTCTGCCTTGTTAAAGGATGAAGATCTGGTTGCACGTATTTTAGATGCAGTCATTGCTGCAGTTGATGTTCCTGTGACTTTAAAAACCCGTTTGGGCTATCTCAACGGTCATGAAAATATTCTGCGAGTTGCAAAACGTGCTGAAGACGCGGGGATTGCAGCGCTGGCATTACATGGCCGTACTCGTGAAGACATGTACCTCAATACGGCACGCTATTCTTTAATTAAGGAAGTGAAAGGAATGCTGAATATTCCCGTGATTGCGAACGGAGATATTGATAGCCCTGAGAAAGCTAAATATGTACTGGACTATACAGGTGCGGATGCCATTATGATCGGCCGTGCAGCACAAGGTCGCCCCTGGATTTTTCGTGAAATTGCACACTATTTAAAAACCGGAGAGCATCTGGCTGCGCCAAGTATTGCTGAAGTGAAAGATGTGCTACTAGGGCATTTATCCGAGCTTTATGAGTTTTATGGTGAATATTCAGGTTGCCGTATTTCGCGTAAGCATATTGCCTGGTATACCAAAGGTCTACGTTCCAGTAATGAATTCCGTCAAAATATGTATCAGGTAGAAAACACTGCCGATCAATATAAAGTGGTGGAAAACTATTTTAATGGATTACTGGAACATGGACATATCATGAGCGATGTACAGGTGAATCAGGTGAATCTGCTAGAAACCAAATAAAAAGAGAGATTTCCTAGTTCTTCTAAAAGGTACTGTAGTAAATACAGTACCTTTTTTATCTTATAGCTAAAATTTTATATGCTTCCGTTACATTAAAGACTGTAGTGAACATAGCCGCATATTAAGTTCACTGAAACTGGACAGGATATGGACATTGTTTACGTGAAATTGCTCTAAGCTGAATTTCTAGCATGGCAAGATGTTTATTCAATCTTGTTCATTCTCATGATCAAGGGAGATCTATAATGACAAATACCAATCGTCCAGTTACAGACTTTGGCAATAAAACCTCGACTGAATTACCAGAGGAACGTAGTGACGCATTAAATCAAGATGCAACAGATGCCAGTGCTCGACCAGATTTGAATTCACCTCAAAAAGATAATCCTCGTGTGCCAGATATGAATGAAGGTGAGGATAATGTACTTGCTACCAGTGCAGGTACTTTAGGCGGGGCAGCAGTTGGAGCGACTGCCGGTCTGGTAGGTGGTCCTCCAGGGGCAGTAGTAGGCGGTATCATTGGCGGTGTTGTAGGCGGTATTGCAGGGAATGATATTGCTTCACCTGATCATCCGAAACAGACGGATAACTACGAGCATCCAGAAAATCATCCAGAGGCAGATAATTATCAGCATCCGGACACGATTAAGCAGGAAGATGATTACTGGAGAACTGAGCATACCAACCGTCCGTATTATACGGAATCACGCACTACTTACAGCGATCTCGACTATGATCGTGACTATCGTGGTGCTTATCGGGTTGGTTATGAAAACCGTCCGCTATATGACCGTCAAACTGACTTCGAACATGCCGAACCTGAATTACGAACCAAATGGGAACAGGTAAAAGGTGAATCTCGTTTGAATTGGGAAGAAGCAAAATTTGCGATCAAAGATGCTTGGCATCGTATGACTCGTTAAAAGAACGATATAAAAAAAACCTCTCTTTGGAGAGGTTTTTTTATATTCTAAAATTAAATTTTGCTTTATTTTTGTTTCATTTCCAGCACTAACTGATTAATTAAATCAGAAGCTTCCATCTCACGAATTTGCGCCACATTTGAACCTGCCCAAAACGCGCCATAACCCTGATCACCATGTTTGGACGCTGCTGCATGTAACTGCTTGGCCAGATCATAAGTATATGGATAGGCAGGAACATCCAGACGATTAGGCGTGTCTACGTCTATGTGCCAGTGATTAATGATGCCACGCGCTGGGCGGCCGGAAATGCTGGCACTAACTTGAGTCAGCGGCTTGGACAGTAGCGCTTTACGATAGGCGTCATTGGCATTGGAAGATTTGCATTGAACAAATGCCGTGCCTAATTGTACTGCTTCAGCGCCAAAGTCCATCATCTGACGGGCTTGTTCACCATTCATAATTCCGCCTGCAGCAACCACTGGCAGTGAAAAATGCTGTTTTATTAACTTCACTAGATTAGAGGTTTTGACTGAGGCATCAAACTTGGTACTAAAGATACCCCGGTGACCTCCAGCCTCAATGCCTTGAGCAATGATGATATCAATCCCTGCCGCTTGAATGGCTTTGGCCTCAGCAAAATTGGTGTCAGATACCATCGTCAGAATACCGGCATCTTTTAAGGCCTGAACCTGATGCGGGAGAGGAATGCCAAAATGAAAGCTGACCGCACATGGTCTGGTTTCTAGAACCAGATTCAAGAAATCATCATTGTCTTTAAAACTTGGGTAAATACAGTTCAATTGAGTGGGTGGATTAATTCCGTATTCAGCAAATTTATCTTTAAACTGGTCAATCCAGGCTTGGGCTACGTTTTCATCAAGAGGCTGACTGTCATGACAGAAAAAGTTAACCTGAAACGGACAATCTGTAAGTTCCTGAGTTTTTAAAATCTGCTGGCGCGCAGACTCTACGCTGCTGGCTCCCAAGCCCAGCGAACCCAGACCACCCTGATTTGAAACTTCCGCTGCCAGTTCAGGTGTCGAAACGCCTGCCATAGGGGCCAAGAAAATAGGATGTTTTATTCCGAGTTTTTCTAATAAAGACATAGATTTGCTCCCTGTTACTCTATCTACTTTGCCTATAGCCGCAAAATTAAGCAAATCATATTGGTTATTTTATTTTGAAATAATGCTGTATGGATAACGGTTCAATTACATTTCTTACGACATGAGATGTCGCCACAAAGACTGGAAAGCTATAGTGTATAGCGGGGAAAATTTATAATAGGTTTTTAGCCAACAACTTGCTGAAATCATGTCTGAACGTATCCGAGAAAAACTACAAATTTTAGCTGATGCTGCCAAATATGATGTGTCCTGTTCATCGAGTGGCAGTAACCGTAAAAATAAAGACAAAGGCTTGGGCAATACCGGAAATGGAATCTGTCATAGCTATACCGAAGATGGTCGCTGTGTCTCATTACTGAAAATACTGTTTTCAAATGTCTGCATTTTTGACTGTGCCTATTGTGTCTCTCGTCGTTCCAATGACGTAAAACGTGCTGCATTTACCGTGCAGGAAGTGGTCGATCTGACCATGAATTTTTATCGCCGTAATTATATTGAAGGGCTGTTTTTAAGTTCGGGAATTTTTAAATCAGCAGATTACACCATGGAGCGGATGTTGCAGGTGGTGAAAAAGCTGCGTCTTGAAGAAAATTTTAATGGTTATATTCATCTCAAAACCATTCCCGGAGCATCGCAGGAGATCATTACTGAAGCGGGTTTATATGTCGACCGGATGAGTATCAACCTGGAAATGCCAACCGAAGCAGGCTTGCAAAAGTTTGCTCCAGAGAAAACCCATACAGAAGTGCAAAAAGATCTGGGAATTGTACGGGATCGCTTAATCCAGTTGAAAGATGAACGTAAGATCATCAAATCCGTTCCCAAATTTGTTCCCGCAGGACAGACCACGCAAATGGTGGTCGGTGCGCATAGTGAAACGGACAAAGATATTATTTTGATGGCTGATCGGCACTACAAGGAATTTAAGCTGAAACGCGTGTATTTTTCTGGCTATATTCCGATTAATCCCGAAGAAAAAGCCTTACCTGCAATCGGCTCAGCGCCACCCTTATTAAGAGAAAATCGTCTATATCAGTCTGACTGGCTGATGCGCTTTTATGGTTTTGAAGCAGATGAAATTGTGAATGACCAGCATCCAAATCTGGATCTGGATATTGATCCAAAACTGAGCTGGGCTTTACGCCATCCGGAGGCCTTCCCGGTTGATATTAACCGAGCCGACTACAAGATAATATTACGCGTGCCTGGCATTGGAGTACGTTCTGCCAAAAAGATTGTACAGGCACGCCGTTTTGGTCAGATTCATATCGATCAACTAAAACGGATGGGCGTGGCGTATAACCGGGCGCAGCATTTTATTCGCTGTGCAGATACACCGAAATTTAAAAAGGAGCAGCAATCCCAGCAGATTCGCCAGCAGATTTTACAAGCCGGTCAATCCAAATATCAGCAGCAACTGTCACCTCAACTGGGATTCGGTTTCTGATGGCACAGTACTGTTTTGATGGCACCATGACCGGTTTATTAAGCTGTGTATTTCGGGCTTTTGAGTTTAAAGAGTTTGATGTCAAAGTGACGGCCAATCCGCAGGCACAAAATGGCTTATTCGATGATTTTATTCATGTAGCTCCGAATGAAAGTCAGGGACAGCGGGTCTGGCAAGGCTTAAAACAGAAAGTATCATCCAGTAGTTTAAAAGCCTTTTATTATGCTTTTCTTTCTGAAAAAGAACAGGCATTTCAGAACCTGTTCGATTTTGCAGTTTATGTATTTCAAAATCAGCGGCCGGTTGATAAAGATTATGGCCATCATGCAGTCATCGGAATGTCACAATGGATGAAACAGGTCGGGCGTGAAAAGCATCGTATGGAAGCTTTTGTCCGCTTCAAAAAGGCCAAAGATGGATTGTTTCTCAGTCTGGTCAAACCGGATTTTAATGTACTGCCGATTATTTCCCGACATTTTAAGGAACGTTACCAAGACCAGCGTTGGCTAATTTATGATGAGCAGCGCCAGTACGGCATCTATTACGATTTAAATGATGTGCACCAGATAGAGATGAATGCAGAAATAGTTGATCCACAAATCCGGATTGGACATAGTCAGTCTTTTAGCATTGAACTGGATGATGAAGAAGTACTCTATGATCAGCTTTGGAAAGATTATTTTAAAAGCGTGAATATTCAGGCACGACAAAATATGAAGCTGCATATCCAGTATGTACCTAAACGCTACTGGCGTTATATGAATGAGAAAGTACTTTAAATAAAATCTTCGCCCAAGTTTAAGGCATAATGACAGCTAATATTTAGATCGAGTGTATAGATATGAAGGTATGGCTGGCATCATTAGCTATGGTAACTGGATTGGCTGCATGTTCAGCAGAGCAACAGAAAATAGCAGTAGATCCGGGTAAATATCAGGTTAAAAGTGCACAGGAATTACAGCAACGTTTTGATGATCTAAACAGTAAGTTGGCACAGGACTTTCAGCAATTTAAAAAAGTAGAAAGCATTGCCTTTTCTCATCAGTTGCCTTTGGATGTGAATAACCTGCAAACCTTGAATCAGCATCCTGTCAGCCGGACTGCGCTAAAATCCAGTAAAGTGGCCTATTGTGACATGATGAATGGTTATTTTGCTGAGATGTATCGCTTGGGGCATTATAATCTGAATCTGGTCGACGAAATTCAATTGCCTAAAGCCGAGAATGAAGACCTGAAATCCAATTTTGCATCTAGCGATCAGTTCTATACTTTTATTCTGGACCGTTATACGGCTTATCGTCAGGTTCAACAAACCATGAATTATGGTTGTAATCTAAAAGCTGCGTTGTAAGTATTAAGCTATAAAAAAGCCCATCGCAAAGATTAATGCCAGTCAGTTAAGCAAATATTAGTAAAATGTAGTAAAAATGAGTGTATGTAAATACGCTCATTTTTTTATGACTTTATCTGAAAATTTAGATTGCACCCTTCAACATTCTTTACCTTCACT
>NZ_VPDK01000064.1:0-9108 GCF_013417725.1 Acinetobacter sp. YH12233 | reverse complement strand
CCAAGCAGACGTGCACAGAAAATAGCAATCAAAGAACGAAATCTAAATCCTGTGCTTGACTTGGAATTGTCCATATAGGACATTTCTATTTGGTTATTAGGTAGGACATTTCTACTTAGGAATAACAGCGTTATAATCATCCTTATAATTCAAAGCTGTATTTCCTAGTTGATAGCCCATCTTCCCCAAGTTGGGTTTTTTTTATGATTTTTCACGTTCCACGCCTATTATTTAAGCAATGTTTCACGACTTTGTTCATATTAGTTAAACAATCGTGGTTAATCATAGGGTCTAAAAAAACGGCTCCAAAAGCCCCTTTTCTCCGGCTCCTGTTCAACGTGCTCCGGTACGGGAATCCGCTTATTTTCCGTTTGTTCCGGAGTAGTCAATCCGTCATGTTTCGGCTCAGGTTCTGACCGAGGATCCGTTGCTATATCTTGGCTAGGTTTATGATCGGTAAACGTAGTCATATTGGTTTTTGGAGCTTCTAACAGTCGTTGTATTGCTTCTATTTGATTGTCTTTTGCTTCTAGCTGTTCTCTTTGGAAAACTTCTCGCTCATGTGCAAGTTCTAGCTGTTTTTTAAGTATGTCTACTTGCTGTTTTAGCATGTCTACTTCTGTATCTTTTTGTACCGTAGTAGACTGTAACGTAGTTACATTATTATTTTTATTAGATGGTTCGCCAAATACTCGTATGGCTTCAGATAAATCTATTTTCCCATCACTATTTTTTGATAAATCCCCTTTATTTATACGTTTATAGATACTTTGACGATTCATTCCATAGAGTTGAGCTAATTCAATAACAGATAGTGCTTTCATCATGTAACCCAAGTAAAAGTCTGTATGTCAGTAGACAATATTTAGTAATGTAACGTTACATCAATGATTTAACGATAGCCAACCTTTTCAAGCATGGGAGCAAACTCTTTTAACTTCTCAGAATCTTTAAGCATTTCAGCAATTCTTACTGCGAATTGAGGATAGCTTTCAGTTCCTTGAGAGTATTTACTCATTTCAGGAAGTTCAGATAGCTTATTGGAAAATAAGTGGCGTTGAGAGTCAGTCATTTTTTTTGAAAAAAGATCTAGATTGCCAGATATTGTCTGATTTTCTAATGATTTAGTTTTAGATTTTTTTTGTTTAAAAGAAAAAGAAAAACCAGATATTGAACGGCCTTTTTTATGCTGTTGGTAGGTTGCCTCTATATCTGTTTTTTCGCTAATTTCAGAAATGGCTAAGTCAAGAACTCTAGTTTTAAAGTGATCCATACGCTTGTATTCATTAACACCAATTCCAAGTTGTTCTCTAAAAGTTGCTAATTCAAATACTGGCGTTTTTCCAATAGCTTTCCATTGAATTAATAACTCGTATAATCTTGCTGAATATGTACTGTTAAGCTGGGCTGTTTGGCTTAGTAAATATTGAGTAAAAAAGTCTTTAATACCATCAATTTTACTTATGCCTTGTACAACAGCTAAAGTGAAAACAAGTTCAATAGCCCCTTCATCATCTAGATATTTTACTTGCTGAATCCATCTACTTTTGACTAATTTCCCATCTTCATCAAAGAAGCTAAATCTTCTGTTAAATAAAGAATCCTCTGCTTCTTTCATTCTCTGATAAGCATTTTGCCTTGTTGTCCCAAAAACTTCAGCATATCTCAAAGCATCTATTCGTAAAGGAGTATCTGTACTTAGTCCAGTACCCGTATGTCTAGCATCAACAATGGCTAATTGAACAATATGAAACTCTGATAAAGATAGAGTTTGAAAAGCTTGGTTTAACCGATTGGTTTTTACAACTAATTCTTTTGACATAGACTGAATTGAAATATTTTTATACCCACAGATTATAACAATGTGGGTATAACTGCAACTGTGTAGTTAAGGGTGTAATTAGGAGGGTAACTAAACGTGGGGGAATGGGTAACTAAACGTGGGGGAATGGGTAACTAAACGTGGGGGAATGGGTAACTAAACGTGGGGGAATGGGTAACTAAACGTGGGGGAATACAAAGGTTAGTTATTGAAATTTAATAATTAAAACTAAGTTAAAAACATTTAAAAACCTTAAAATAATTAAAAACCTGAATCATGAAAAATTGCCCTTGGTTTTCGCTTCGTTTCACTCGCTCAAACTCTATTGAATCTCGCTTTCGCTCGATTCGTAGGGGCAATTTTTTGGCTCATCTCGTTGTGACTTTAATAAAAAGCAAAAGCAAGATCAAAAGCAACTCGGAATTCGCTTCGCTCATAAGTTTTTTATGCTCGCTTCGCTCGTTCTAGAAGCAAATTGAATCTGTTCGCACCCTTTGGGATGCTCTGTACCTCAGTCTTAGCAGCAAAGGGGAGCTTGTAGTCAGGGAAAAAGCATGGCGAAAATTTTAATTGAGTCTGGTCGCTCGTAGACACTCGCTCTGGATCTAACGGAAGCATTCAAATTGCACAGATAGAGATAAAAATGAGCCTTATCTCTTTCAACACTTCGCATAAGAATCTCAGAAACATACCAGTTCACTCGCTACTTTCTGTTCTTGAACACGCCTGAAAAGTTCATTCATTTATCAGCATCAGAAAAAAAATTCAAAAACACCACTATCGGGGATTCGTTTTTTTTATTTCTGCTAACGTCAGGTGAATCAGTATTGGAACGCAAGGATACATAGAGACCCCTTTTTTCGCTTCGCTCAAAAATTGGTTCTATGACCTTGTTCAGGGAGACCCCGAAACCCCCCGACCGCCAAGACAAGCTTGGCGGTAAAAAGCAAAAGCAGCATGAGTCGAAAATGAAAACGAGAAACAAAGTTTACAAGGTGAGAATGTCAGATACCGAGCTTCAAAAACTAAGAGATGGGAATGTTGAAAATGTCGCTAGATTCTTGCGTGAGTCAGCTATGGCAGCAGTAGGCGGGAGAGAACAAAAGCATGTTTATACAAAACTTGATCGAGAGTTTTTACTCGAACTTTCAAGAATTGGTAACAACATTAATCAGGTCGCAAAAGCTTTAAATACTGATATTGCTAAAGGTGAGCCGTTTGATGCTGTGAGACTGTTTCACCTGTTGATTGCTATCAATGAAAACCTTGAAGCACTGAGACGAGACTTAAAATGATTGTCGAATTTTTCAGATATGGCGCTGGACTTTCAAAAGGGCCGCTTGATTACTTTCTTGGGAAAAAGCGCGACCGTGAGCATGCAAAAATTTTAAGTGGTAATGAGCAAGAAGTTGCAGGACTTATAGACAGTTCGCCTTTTGCAAAAAAATATACGTCCGGATGCCTGAGTTTTTACGAGAGCGATTTATCAGATGAAGCCAAGCGCAAAATCATGGCCGATTTTGAGCACTGTCTTTTTCCAGGTATGAGTTCAGATCAGTATCGAGTGCTTTGGATTGAGCATCGGGACAAGATAAACGAGGAAACAGGGGAGCGCAGGCTTGAGTTAAATTTCTTGATTCCAAACACTGAAATCCTGACAGGAAACCGGCTACAGCCCTTCTATCATGAGGCCGATATGCCGAGAGTTGATCTGTTTAAGAAGATTATTAACTTTGAGCATCAGTTACATGACCCAGACGATCCGATGTTTCGCCAAGACATCAAAACTAAGAAAAGCCTGCCTAAAAATACCGCAGACATCAAAAGAGTTTTAGATGTAGCAGCAAAAAAACAAATTGAAGAAGGCTTTATTACTGACCGTGAGAGCATGAAACAGTGGCTTATTGATCTTGGGTTAGATGTCACTAAAGAAACAGCAAAAGCCATTTCCATTAGAAATCCTTATGGCGATGAAAACTCACGCCCTATTCGCTTAGAAGGTGCTATTTATGAGCAGAATTTCAGATTTGGAGCAGAGGGCGATAGCCTTACAGCAGAAGCGTCAGAACGATACAGAAGAGAAGCTCGAAAGCGTTATAGAGAAAATCTTCAGCGATACGCAGAACAAATTGACGGCAAGATCCGAGAATTTCAGCAGAAGTATCAGCAAAGAGACGCTGAGCTTGAGAAAGCAGGACATGCAAGCCACGAAAGAGCTAAAGACCCAAATCTTGACCAACAAGGAGGCGTTGAAAAATCAGCAGAGCGAAGCCACGAGCGAGATTATCGAGCAGATTACAACAGACAAGAAGACGTTGCAGAAAGCACATACAGAAGCAATCACCGAAATTCAGGCAGCCTGCCAGAAGCAAGTCGAGAGCTTAGAGGAGATCTTGCAAGAGTCGAACCGCTTACAAGAAGATATAGTGCGCCAAGCGACTTTGAAAAAAGCCCTTATTACGTCAGTTTGGCCGTTGATTATTCTAGTTGGCGTTTTAGTTATGAGCAGTATAGCAACAGGACTTTATCTAAATTACCAAAAAAATCAGTTAAGCCGAATGAACCAGCAAATCGAGGATTTACGAGTGAGGGGAGCAACCTTGAATCTTTTGACTTGCGACAAACAATTGTGCGTACAGATAGACCCGAAAGCTCCGCATTACGAGGGCAATTATCGGGTAATAGTGGAGAAATAGAAGTAAATGAGCAGTCTAGAAGCCCAGCTATTGGGGATTATCGAAGAACAACAACAGCAATTGAAGCAGCAACAGCAGCAGCAAGAGAAGGCCTTGAAGCAGCTGGAAGAGCAGCAGAAAGCACTAGGATTGCACGAGAAAGCCTTGCAGCAACTAGAAGATTACACAGCGATCTTACTCAAAAAGAGCGAGGAAGAAGTGCAGATCGTCAAACGCTATCAGGAAATAGTGAAAAAACTCTCAGAGCAGACAGTCTCAGAGCATTTTTCAGAGGCTTTACAGAACGAATTGGCGACCGTTTTAAAGACGCATGTGACGAAATTGGTGAGTTCTTTAGACGTACAAGAAGAATTGAGAAGCTTGTTAAGGGAGATTTTGCCGAGCCTGGTGCAAGCAGAAATAGAGAAGCAAACGAAGCCACTGGCGAACCAAATCAGCGAGAGAATGAACTCAGTCGAGCAGTATCAACAAAAGTTAGCGGATTTAATCCAGGATATATCTTCAAGGCTCTAGATGAGTTAGATAAGCGCAAAGAGCTACAAGCAAAGCAACGGGCTGCTGAGCGCAGTTCAGGACTGGATTGTGAAATGTAAAGAGGGATTAATGAAATGAAAGATTTGAATATAAATTTGATGAAAGCCAATATCAGGAAACACATTTTGAAAGGCAGAGGTATTGAGTTCTTTAATATGCAGTTCAACGACTGTAATCAGGTTCTCAAATCCCTCAGTTTCCCCGGTATTCATCCGAGCCAACTCTGTCGAGTAGCTCGGATTATGATGCCTACTTTTAAAGAGGAACCCCCCACGATCAGTAAGTAGTTCTAGGGAGCTTATGACGATGTGGGGTGGACTGAGTCCGTTTTACCCAATCTTCCGGATATTCTTGACTGTAAGAATCATAGTAATGACCTGACCAATATTCCTGATTGTCTTCTTGGCATTCGTGATCTTGAGAAAAGTTGTGGGTGCTTTGTTGCGCTACAGCATGTTGCTGAAGTGTCTTTTCAGCTGTTTTTTCCGCCTGATCTAAAGTCATGAAAATATCGAGCAAGGCTTGGCGTTGTTGATGATTCAGAAGTTTAGCGCTTTCGACAATCAGTTGTTTAGCGAGGTTTTTTGGGATGCATGGGTTTGCATCATTGAATTTAATATGCATAGCAGTTTCCTAGATAAGAGTTTAATTATCTCCATCACTTCTCACGGCAATGGAGGCAACTTAACAGGGGTGAGAATACTGAATCTAGGATCAGCCAGCACGAAGCTGCCCTGCTAAGCTACCATAGGGACTGCTTAACAGTAGGCAAAAAAATAGCCGCAAGTGCGACATTTAATTGCACCTAGATTTTATCAGGTTCTCACGCCTGGACACAGATTTTGCTGCGTTAAAATAAGATTATCCAGTAAAAAGCAGGGCGTCAAGGTCCTAATCAGTAGTTCTTATAAAAACTGAAAAAAATCTAACTAAAAGGTGTCTATAAAATCGTTGGCTATTCAGTTGCTTACATCTGAATTTCGTATAAGAGATTTTATGTTAAATAAAAAAGGAGAACATTAAAGTTCTCCTTTTTTGAATTTCTTCTCTTTTAACGATAAGAGAAATCGTATTTGCTGCTTCCAAATATGGCAAGTATTTGCTCTTATCGCTGGCCCCGCCGGCTCACACAGATCTCTTTTATGTTTAAAGACAGAGGAGACTATCACCCGGTCTATGCATATTAATAATATATTAACATAGATATCTAATCAAGTTTCTTTGATCCTATTATTGACTGGGCTGAAAAGTGAAACTGCTAAAATATCGATCTCAGCTGAGTTTGAAACTAAAACTTGTTGAGCGCTGCTCAATGTACAAGCCGTGGAAATAAGGTCATCAACAATTATATAAATTCCATGTTCAACTATTTGCGTTTCATTTAATTTAATTGGATGAACATATTTTCTTATAGGTGGTGGAATGTCCGATACTGAAAAAAGCTTATTTCTTTGTTCAGCTTGTTTTATTCTTTGTAAAATTAGATGTTTATCCGTATTTGGTATGTCTGAATTAGCTACCTCTTCAGACATTTCCCTATTTGATTTTTTTATCAATAAATCTTCTAAGACTATTGATTGATGAAATTGTCTCTGCAATCTTCTTGCTAGTTGCAATGAAAGATTATGTTTGGAAGGCATTGGTACAATAAAATCAATTTTTTTATATTTATCAGTTATTTCATTTTTTAGTATTTCTAATATTTGGTAAAAAGGTATTTTAAGATCTTTCATCGAATCTTTAGTTACTACTAAATTTTGTTTTCCTTTAAGAGCATATAGTAGAGGACAGTTATCACCTAATTTATGAAGTTTTCTGTCAATTACACTACGATAAAAAATTGAATAAATTGATAGGTTTAAAGAGTTAATATTCTTTTTAATATAGATACATGGGCTTCTCTTTTTAGTTGGAGTAGTAATTGCATAATGGTTTGTAGAGTGATCAACAATAACTAAGTTATCAATTACTTTAAAGCCCACAAAATAACCTTCAATTCATATATATAAACTACTGATCATTATGCACAATATTGACCTTAAACGCATGATTATTTTAAATTTTAAATTTTAAATCTTGGATTACGATCCATGATTTTTCATTTCGCATATAAAGCCATTATATTAAATGGGAAAAGTCTATGAAGCATTCCAGTTCCTATTTTATTGTTTTTTAGTTTTAAGCATGTTGCACTGCAAGCTTTAAATCAGAAGTACTCCAATTTCTAAAGCCAGTTAGCTACTCCACGATGGCCAGAACAAGGGTAATATCATCTTTTTTCATCTTTTAATACTCTATATACAGTAGCAACGCCACACCCTACAGCGAATGAAACAGTACAACTACCCTGCTAAAACACTGGACTGCTTCCAGTATCCTAGACACGGGGTAACTTAATTTTGAAGCTGTCTTGGCCTAAATTAGGCACTTTATTTAAAGAAAATAAAAAATAAAAATAGAAGACATCCGAATAAAATAATAGTTCCCATTATTTGGGTAAGATTTTGATTTGAAATTTCACTTTTTATAACTTCTTGCTTAATTCTATCGGTTTGATCATTGATTGCATTTGAATGGGCAATTAATTCTTCGGTCATAATAGTTAAGAAGTTTTCTTGATCATTCGGGCTTAATTTCTCAATAAATTTACTTTGAATATCCTCTAAATCATTGGAAGCTTGATATAGGCTAATACCTTTAGTATCTGCCATAGACTTCATAAGATCTGTTCTAGTACTAACAATCTTCCTAATATTTTCTCTCGTAAATGGATATGTAACTTGAATTCCAAACAGATCTCCAACATTTCCATTTTCGATAAAAATACTGTTATTTCCTACATCTGGCTGATTAAACCATTCTTGGGGAGCTGCACCAATTTCTTCTGAATGAATTTTTTCAAAATTCTCTTTATCTATTTCTGAAATATTTGAGAAGAAAGATTCAAAGATATCGGCTACTTCTAACAAAGCCTGATCTTCTGATAATTTATCTTTAGATATTAACATGCTTTTGAATTCTAACTGTTTTTTTAAAACTTCTCGAACCTCTGATCTGATTATTGGCGAATGTATATTGACTCCAAATAATTCACCTATAATTTTATTTTCCATATTTTTCCCCCTGATTTTATTTAGTTGAATGCTGTAACATTGTTTTTACAAATTTGTTGGATTTTATCATCAGCAGAAATATTTTCACTTTTTAACCTAGGGTAAGAGTCAATATCTTTGTAATATTGAACACCCTTTTGAATACATACTTCATAGTCTCTATCACTATCGTTACCACATGCTATTAAAACAAATGAAATTGAAAAAGTTGAGAACATAACTAATCGTCTTTTAAGCATTTACTCACCTATAATTTTTTAGATTTCCTAAAATTAACATAATACACGTTATACGCAGTCAAAAATGGGAGCCTAAGCTCCCATTTTTATTGATGATTTTTTAATTCTTTTAGCATGGCATCCCGTAAGATTTCATTCATTCGTGTTTGATAGCCTTTGCCTTGAGCTTTAAACCATGCAAGTACATCAGCATCTAAACGAATGGAAGTCTGTTGTTTCACTGGGCGATAGAATTGATTATGACGTACAACATTGCTCCAGTCTTTAATTTCAGGAATATCTGATAGGTCTAGTTGATCGTCAGGAAGCATTCCTTTAGCAAGCAAGCGTTCAATTTCAGCATCTTGCTTGTCGCTGAATTTTTCATTCAGTTCTTTGCGTGAGTGTCTAACCATGCTCATATTTATCTCGCTCCGCTTTTGTTACCTGTCTTGCACTAATAATTCTTATGATTTCACAGTCATCTTCATCAAAGATGGTATGAGCTACTAAGAGCATTAGTACGCCTTTCACTTTTCCAATGGTCTGCCAACGTTCTTCGCCATCGGTATGTCTGTCCTGGATTGAGATCCTTAGAGGATCTTCAAAAACA
Organism: Acinetobacter sp. YH12233; assembly: GCF_013417725.1. Taxonomy (NCBI): domain Bacteria; kingdom Pseudomonadati; phylum Pseudomonadota; class Gammaproteobacteria; order Moraxellales; family Moraxellaceae; genus Acinetobacter; species Acinetobacter sp. YH12233. Next base: position 112 of record NZ_VPDK01000064.1, on the reverse strand, counting down.
AGGCTTGCCGTTTCGAAAGAGACATCGTGTTTTTTCTGATTCTTTCGATTCTTTGCCTCATCCCATTCGAAATACTGTTTCATAAAAAACATTCAAATTTGTATATACAATA
>NZ_VPDK01000063.1:0-9602 GCF_013417725.1 Acinetobacter sp. YH12233 | reverse complement strand
CCAAGCAGACGTGCACAGAAAATAGCAATCAAAGAACGAAATCTAAATCCTGTGCTTGACTTGGAATTGTCCATATAGGACATTTCTATTTGGTTATTAGGTAGGACATTTCTACTTAGGAATAACAACACTTGTATATTAATATTTAAATCAATAACTTAAAAATTCCACCATGATCAAAAAATGCACAAAAAATGGCTTTTGTAATAAGCTGGTGAGTTTTTAAGCGAATCTGTAACATTTTGCCAGTAAATTTGATTAAAAAACGATCAATTTGGCGATCGGTGCCCATTTCATGCGGATCCAGGTTCCAAAACTATCCCCAATTGCTGTGGATGAAATTTAGGCTATTTTGTACGCTTTGGCTCACATAAAACTCGGCCCTTTGCGGCTACCTGAGACAGTGGAATTTTTCTATGATGAACTCATCGGGAACAGGAAGTTCCATACAAGAATAACAAGAGATAAGCACAAGGACTGTAAGGTACGACAGGAGTTATACCGAGCGAACCAATACGAAAAACCCCGGCAGGATGCCGGGGTTTTTTATTATCTAAACTTTTTAAATTAGGGTTGGATGGGCATCCAGAATGCGAATTAGAGTCGCTGCAGAACCAGTCGGATAGCGACGGCCTTGTTCCCAGTTTTGTAGGGTTCTCGCGCTGATATGCAAACGTGCAGCAAACTCTGCCTGAGTTAAGCCAGTTTTCTCGCGTACTTCTTTAATGTCTGGGAATTTAAGCTCAGTCACTCGATTTGCCGTTATCTCATTACGTTTGATGGCGCCAGCTTCTTTGATTGAAGCAGTCAGATCATCAAATAAGTTATTATCCATGAAACTTCTCCTTCACTCATTGACGCAGGATCGAGGACTCTTTGTCTGTCAGATTATCCTTCACAGACTTTGAGTAGCTATTCAAAAGCTCCATCAAACTATATGCGCTTCAACCCTTAATTTTTGAATAAATTAGGGCGAAATTGTAATGCGCATACTTTGAAATCACTTTGTAAACCCACCCAACATCCTGGCCGAACTGGGGAACGAAATGTAACGCCCCAATCATAGAGCTCTCCCGAAGACATTTCTATTTGAATCAATGCTTTATTTTTTTCAAGAATCTTGATTCCTATCTTTTTCATTCCGGTTTTATATGACAAGGTTTTCCCTGATAAATAATATGAGGAGTCATTTGAAGACTCTATAAAACATATACCAATATGGAGGTTTTTGTCTTTTACACTTACTCGACAAATCGTACTTCTTGCTTCTGCATAAATAGTCTGTGAAACTAGTAAAATGAATAGAAAGAGGGATTTAAATAATACTTTTTTAGTATCTACTTTCATTATAAGTAGCCTTTATATAATTTTTAAATAATATATTATTTAATAAGGCGGATTCAAGCGGCAAGTGCAACAGTATAAAAACCAGCCATAACATCACTGGGCGTATACCATCCCAGTGTCTTTCTGGGGCGATTATTTAGAGCGGATTTATAACTTATAAAACTAGATTGAGTGGTCTAATTAACGGAACCACATCAGATATAAGCTGTTTAAAACTTAATTCTAATTGGTTAATAGGTGAAAAATGAAATTAGCAGAAGCTCTCTTACTTCGAAGTGATCAACAAAAAAAAATTATTTCACTAAAACAACGTATCAATGCAAATGTATTGGTACAAGATGGTGATCAACCATCTGAAGATCCAAATGAACTACTAAAACAAGTATTTTCTTTAATTCAAGAATTTCAAAAATTAAGTTATGCAATTCATGAAACTAATGCTTTAACAAAATTAAATGATGGCCGTTCTCTACTTGCTTTATTGACTTTGCGTGATGAATTTGTAGAACAGCACAAAACCCTAACTGCAGCAATAAGTAATACATCTCGTGAATCTGATCGTTATAGTACGCGGGAAATAAAGTGGCATAAAGTTATTCCAGTTTCATCATTACAAAAACAAGCTGATGATATTAGTCTTAAATTACGTGATTTAAACGTGTTAATTCAGTCGAATAATTGGAAAATTGATTTGATTGAAGCCTAATAGTCCTTTAGATATAATCAAGTTGAACATACTGGGCGAGTACAAGATCCCTTACTTCCACAACATAGGATTGTAAATAAAGTGTAGTGGCTTGCAAAGCAAGTGGATAAGCTTAAAATTTTAAGTACAAATCAATCCATCACTTGGCATAACTCAAATCTTTGTGCAAACAAAGTTACACGTTACTTATAACTACCATGTACTGACAGTATGTTCACCTCAATTACTAAAAATAAAGAAATGAGCAAGCATCAGCTCAACTACATTTCTATTTTTAATTCAGTTCGGCTTTGTTGTATAAAGAGCTGAAAGATAGACTTTGAAAATTATAAAAATCGGAAATTTATGATATAAAAAATGTGCTCGACGATGTCGAAAAGCCGACTTGTTTCCAAGTCGGCTTTTTTAAGCAACTTTGTAATATTCTCTCAATGATAATAGTTTAAAAAGTAGGTATTTATTGATTTTTACTATTTTATCAAAGACTCTATTTCGAAAACTATCCCCCAATTTTTGTGGGTTAAAGCTTACAAAGATATCGGATTTTTTGGGTTATTTGGAATAGGACTAAGTTGCCTAGCAGATTGGTATATATCACAATTTTATGATTTATATAAAATAAGCAAAAAGAATTTCACTATAAGGAAATCATGAGAAAAAAGATCACCTATCTAGCTGGGGCTATGACCATAGTTTTACTAATAGCGGTAATTAAACATGAAAATGAAGTAAAGGGGGATGAACAATTTAGATATTTAGATTCCATAGCATCTAAGCAACCTTAGTAAAATTGCACTTATATTTAGAAATACTAGATCATATAAAAACCATTATTTAACATAAAAACTCTTATACGAACTTCCTTATTTATTTCAAAAAACCCCTGTCGTACACTTGTACTAATCTTCAAAAAAGTCAGGTAATGCATCAAAACAAAATTAGACACAAATAAAGTTGTTCAATTAAATTATCTACATTATGTTATTGTTTTATATTAATTATTTTTTTAATAGTGTAAAACTAATTCAGTAAATAAAATTACATTTACGCTTCAAAAAAACCCCTGTCGTACACCTAAAAGCTCAAAAAAAAACCCCTGTCGTACACCTACAAATATATTATATTTGTTCTATATCAATAACTTAAGATTAGTTTAAAAAATTGGTGTGTTTTCATTTTTGCTCGCTTTTTTTTTAAAAAAAAAGAAAAAATTGATCAAGAGTGTAATCTATTTCAGTAAATCACTGATCATTATTCGAGCAAAAATATATTTTTCTGCGTAATGAAGACTGTTCTTTTAAATGACGAAGCGTTAAAAAATGATTCTTATTCTATATATTATTGAAAATAAAAGAATAAAAAAAACACTGTTTATTTTTTAAACAATTTCAATTTTTAACTTGTTGTTTTTTATAAAATAAAAAAATTAATGGCTGCAACATAAAAGTACCCCATTGAAAAATATATTTTTTATTGACTATTTCTAAGTAATTTTCATGCTAACTAGCTGTTATATGGCAAGAATATAAATAAGAGTTCCTGCAATCGGCGGACGCGAAAACATCTGCAAATTTGCCAGTTTTCCAAATTGCTTATAAATAGACTTTGCCAAAATATGAAATGAGCTTTCCTGCGTTAATCGTGCAGTGGGCGAAACTTTCTAAACTTTGTTTTCAGGTCCGTGTGCATGAAACAGCCATTTCATGCTAAAGACCGTGTAGCTGCATACTTCCGAAAGGGCGTTGGTGCGGCTGCGAAGGGCACTGGACGGTGAGATTCCGTTCTTTGACCCAATCACTCTAAATTGGCTTTGGCGTATGAAATCGCTGTGAGCCGGTCAAATAGTTGGGCGACACTGAAACGGGAACCTTGGTGACAAGGACAAACCCTGCTTAACAGAGAGTGTGAGTATCTTCACGGAATGATAGATGCGTTAGGAACACACGTTTTTAGCTTCAATTCCTTAATAGGGCTAAATGCGTTGCACACTGGTGGGCTTATGAGGTTATGGCGACATAACAGGGGCGTGAGGAGAAATCTGGAACGCTTGGTACACAGGGGTTGGCCGAATTGACTTGTCGTGATGACATATTCGGTTGGCTGCTGTGATCTATGGATAGCTCAAGCCAGTAAAGGTGGCACTAAGGAAATAATATGTTGTGTTATTAGTTATGTAATTAATCATGATTAGTAAATGTTGTACTTCATATTATTAAGCATGTTGCTTTGTGTAGGATAAGTGCTTTACCCGTAATGAAATTTAATATCGGTTACTAATGAGGGTTTTTGGAACTCTTACCTCAAAAAAAGGGAATAGCTGATATCAGGTGGAACGGATAAGCGTACTGTCCGTCATTTTAATTAATTGCTGTTTATGGATTATTTAATTTGACAAAGACTGTTAATGCTAAAGTGGGAATCTCTCAAGTCGATGATTATATACGGTGGCTCCGTAATATAGGCTTTTCAGATCGAAAACACTCCTAGAGGGTGCTATAAGAACTGATTAATGAGAGAGGGAGAATTGCTGAGTAGGTTTAAGTTAGGTTTTATTCTGATTTAATTAGGTCACTTCGAGCGAATAAAAACGTAAGGGGTGGGTGAACGAAAGGCAATACGGTGCATAACCGGACTGAGAAAACAAAGTTTACCAGGTGAGAGGTGTGGCAACCTCGGCCGCTATGAAATGCGGCAAACCTGTTGGCATGGAAGAAAGTGAATAGACATTAAACATCCTGATGTAGCGGTCGGATGAATAATATTTCACAAGTAATCATTAAGAAAAAGTGCGTTGGTTACGTTAAAGTTTGCGCTTTGAAATAACTCAGTTGTTCCGGAGACGGATCTGCTGTTGACTGATTTTTGCGATGATGCAGCCGCAAGGCTCTAGTGGGATGATGTTATATAAAATCGTGATTGTGGAACTAAAACACAATTTGAAGTGTGTATTTTGTGATGTGTAGAAATCAGGGCCAGCTTAGTCTTGATGGAGGATCCATAAGAGTCGCTTCCACTGGGAACAGTGAAAATGTCGTAAGTTGATAACTGCGAGTTCGTTCTAGTCGCGAATTAAATAAATGATTAGCGTTAAGCGCGTTAGTTTCGTGAATTTGAACACGACAAATCAAAAAACAAGGCAGCCTCCCAAGGAGGCTGCCTTACCTATGATTAAAAGCCTCTCATTTGCGTTTTAAGCACTTTTTTCAAATTAATGCAGGGATTCTTTGTAATCAGTAAAAAAATCGCGCATACCCCCTATTTTTTGCGTCTAATCGTATATTCAGAGCGAGTGTCTACGAGCGAACATTGAAAAGTCGCGCCTAGACTCCCTGAAAAACAATTTTTTACTTTGAAAATTTCAAAAATAGTAAATCACTTGCAAAGAATTGATAGCTAGGTCGAGCGAAGCGAGCAAAAAAGCTCTATGAGCAAAGCGAATTCCGAGTAGCTTTTGCTTTTTTTTAAAGTCACGAAAATATTAATCAAAAAATTGCCCCTCGAATCGAGCGAAAGCGAGATTCAATAGAGTTTGAGCGTAGCGAAAACCAAGGGCAATTTTTCATTCTCTGGGCTTTTAATTATTTTAAAGTTTTTAAATGCTTTTATACCCATTGAAAGCCTTATAAATAAAGAGTTTCAGACCTTATAAAGATAGGTTTAAGGGGTTATAAAGATAGGTTTAAGGGGTTATAAAGATAGGTTTAAGGGGTTATAAAGATAGGTTTAAGGGGTATTTGAATAGTTGGATTATTGACTATTTAAAATAGGTAATATATAACCTATTTAGATTAATAAGTAACCTAAGAATCATGACGAATACTAATAAGTTAGTTGTAAAAGATAATGCCCTTATTGATGCTTCATTCAATTTATCTTTAATAGAGCAACGGATTATGCTTCTAGCCATTGTTGAGGCTAGAGAATCAAGAGATCTTTCCCCCGACACCCCTGTAGAAGTATCTGTCAGCGACTATATCCATCAATTTAAGGTAGATAGTAATAATGCTTATGCCTTGCTTAAAGATGCTGCTAAAACATTGAAGCGAAGAGAGTTTAGTTATTTAGATAGATATAAGGGCATAGAAGCTCTTTCAACTGCTAACTGGGTTAATAAAGTAACTTATGTAGATAAGAGTGGTTTAATTGTTTTATATCTTAGTCATGAAGTAATTAGTTTGATTAGTAAGCTAAGTGAACAATTCACAAAATACTATATCGAACAAGTTTCTGATTTTAAAAGTAAATACAGTATCCGTTTATATGAGCTTATTATTAAGTGGTTAAGCGTTACTAAGACTGAAAAATACAATATCAATGATTTGAGATCAAAGCTTGGGCTTAGTGTTGAAGAGTATTCAACTATGTCTAATTTCAAGTCAAATGTTTTAGACAAAGCAATTAGTGAAATCAACAAATACACTGATATAACGGTTGATTATGAGCAATTTAAGAAAGGAAGAGTAATTACTGATATCCAATTTTCTATGAAATCTAAAGTACGACCATCTAAACAACCTAAAACGGTCCAGCAATCTTTTTATCAGATGAGTGAATCACAAATTAACTTATTTGGAAATCAACTATCTCGTCTGCATGAACTATCTCATTTAGCAAATCAAGGTGAAAGCTATGAAGAGTTAGCTATTAAAATTAAAGATATGTTGCGAGATCCACAACAACAGAAGCAATTATTCCCTTACTTAAAGAACTTAGGCTTCAAACCTTGAGTGTATTGAAGAATACACATATTGTATTCTTCAATACGTTTTAGAATACACAGCAATACACTATGAATACAGCTACAAAATACAGTGTTAGTGATGCTGCAACACTGTATAAGAAATCTAGAGCTACACTCTATAAAGACATAAAAAACGGGGTATTAAGTCGTGATCATGATGGGTTTATAGACTTTTCAGAATTACTTAGGGTTTATGGGGAACCATTTGGATCAAAACAAGTAAAACGTATCGATACGTCTTCAATACAAAATCAAAATACACCCGAATACATAGATAAAACAGTTGTAGAACTCAAGAATCAGATCGATTTCTTGAAGAAACAATTAGAGAAAGCCGAAGATCGGGAAGCCAAAGCGAATGCTCGTATCGATACGCTTCTTACACTCATTGAAATGAAGCCCCCACAAGCCAATATGACTACGTTTACCAATCAAGAACAACCTCAACCGAATGCAGCTCAAGTACAACCAGAACCTAGTACCGATGATACGAAACATGACGGATTGACTACTGTCGAGCCTAAACGGATTCCGATCCCTGAACATGTGGAATCTGGACCGAAGAAAAGAGGGTTATTAGGACGTTTAACGAAGGCCTTTTTTGAGGACTGATTATTCACCTACGCTAAAGAAAACCGTGGAACATTGTTCAGTTATTGATCGTGGAACGTGAAAAATCATTAAAAAAGCCCACCTTGGGGAAGATGGGCTAAAAATAGAAATCTACAGCACTGATTTCTAAAGAGAATTATAACGCATTTCGTATAAGGTGTATTATGTTAATTTTAGTAGAACTAATAAATCTATATATTTGAAAATGTCATTTTACTCAATTAAATACTCTTCAGATATTTCACACTGTTCAACAAAAAAATGATCATGTGAAACTAAAATTACAGCGCCCTGATATTGGCTAATAGCCTGCGATAGAAGCTCTCTAGACTCAATATCTAAATGATTTTCTGGTTCATCAAGCAATAATAAATCAATACCATCAGGATAGTGACTCATTGCTAATAATGCGACTTTCAATTTTTCACCACCACTCAGTTCTGATAGTTTTAATAAAGCTTTTTCACGACGAATACGTAACTGACCTAACAAATTTCTCCACTCAACTTCAGTAAGATTGGAGTTATAAAGTGCAAGGTTTTCGATTACGGATAAATCATTATTTAATAAACTAAAGTTTTGATCTAAATACAAACATGTTCCACTAAAGAAAATATCATCACGTTGATGGGTAGAAATCAATTTCAATAAGGTTGATTTACCAATTCCATTAGCACCTTTAAGATGGATTTTTTCGCCAGCTTTCAATGCAAAATTAATTTTATTTGTTGCTGTATGGGGTAGCTTTAAATCATGAATTCTTAAAATCTCTCCTTGCTTCGTACTCTGTAAGTGGAATTTAAACTTCTGAGCTTTGATTTTTTCTACAATGGTCTGCCTATTAATCAGACTATTTTTCAAATCATCAGTTTGTCGAGTTTGTTGGGCACGTAGCTTACCTAAGCTTTGTCCAGCATTTTCCTTTTTGAAATCTAGAAAAATCTTTGCTTGAGAATTAGAATCACGAAGTTCATTGCCTTTAGATTGACGTTTATTCGCTTTCATTAAGCTATCATGTTGCCGTTGTTTTAACTGCTTTAATTCTTTTTTCTCATTATTAATAGACTGAGTTAATGCATCCATGTGTAGCTGATGCTGTTGAATGTAATGCTCATAATTACCTTTGTAGTGTTGTAAGCCTAATTCAGTTAAAGCATAAATATGTTGGACTTGATTGAGTAATTGGCGATCATGACTAATCAGGCATACACCACTAGGGTGTGCCAAAATACTCTCAATTAACCATTGTCTAGATGTTGAGTCTAAATGGTTGCTTGGTTCATCTAAAAGTAGATAGTGATCCTTTTTTAAAAACAAACGACATAAAGCCAGCTTTGTTTTTTGTCCTTCACTCAGTTTTTCTGTTGGAAAGTTCAAATCCGTAGGTAAGTCAGCATTTTCAAGTATATTTTGCCATTTTTGTGGTAAATCCCAGGTATTTTCAACTAACTCATAATCATCAAAACTAGCTGTATTGTTCTCTATACGCCGAAAAGCATGATGTAAATGATCTACCTCTAATGCTTGTGCAATATTTTCAGCATTAAGGCGTTCTAATTGTGCCAAATAATCATGTTGGATATTCCATGAAACTTGACCACTATAATGAATATCTAAAGCTTGGCTTTGATCTAATATTCTGAACAATAGGGATTTACCTAAACCATTACGTCCAATTAATGCAGAAACCTGTCCTGATAAAAGCGTAATGTTTAGCTGATCAAACATTTTCTGTGTAGAAAATTCTAAATTTAAGTTTGAAGCAATACATGCATGTTGCATAAAAAATTCCTCATGTAGAGGATATGCAAAATAGTGAAGATTAACTTATAAAAAACAATATATTATTTAGGATATAAAGTAGAGACCAAGAATATATAGCCACAAGTAGAATCTATTTTGCACATCAAAAGTTTAAAAATAATGATGAGAAAATGACTTACTTCATTGGCGTTACTCTTGGGAGGATGATTTGAATAAGGTTATTTTATAATGATAAGACAATCTGTCAAGCTTGTACTAAAGCTTCTAAAAGTTATTTAACATAATGGCTGTTATACGAAACGAGAGTGTAACTCCAAAATAGAAATGTCCGGTTTCTCCAAAGTAAAAATGTCCGCTTTTAGAATATGCACTTTTGCAATTTCGTTAGCGGACGGTTTGATATGTTGGTGTCTATGTCGGATAAAGAACTTA
>NZ_VPDK01000062.1:0-10263 GCF_013417725.1 Acinetobacter sp. YH12233 | reverse complement strand
AAAGAGTACTTTAATTATCATCTTAAAGAAACTGAATGGCGTTGGATGAGGGAACCTAATGAGTTAGCAACTGAGCTGTGGAACCTCATTAGGTAAAATTAAGTGTAAATCTGCTAGTCTAGAGCCATTAGAATTTAGCCAATCCTTCAACCCCGCTAAATTATTTTGTTTAAGCAAAGGAACAAGTTTATCCAAAGCCGGTTTGACTAGAGTTTTACTGAGCGGTTGTTGAGGCTTGATTCCAGGATACGGTTTATAAAGATCTTCCCAGAAATAAGAGTATGCCCAACGTGCTACTTCCTCTATAGAAGGAATTTGATCACTTTCTATTATTCCACCACTAAGCATTTCACGATAATATTTTTCGTGATTGTTCCTGATAAGTTTTTGATTCGCTACCGCTATAGCTAGACAATCTCGTGCAATTTCTCCAGTTATTAGACCATAACTACATTTAAAACTTTCTTCCAGAGCATCTCTGAAATATTGTGATGCCTCGCCAAAATTATTTTGTGCCAATAAGTGTTTAGCTTTGTATTGCAAAATGGCAAACTTCCATAAATCATATCCTTCGGTTTTTTCTGCTTCAGCAATTAAAGCGTCAACCTTATTTTTGCAATCTTTAGGTCTGTTTTTACTTTCACCATTTAAATAGTAAGCAAGCTCTGGAATAACAACTAGAATTTTCTCGAAAGGCGTATTAGCCAATTCCCTCATACGCTTAGCGGTCATTTCTTTCAAGCGAATAGGTAGATCTGTTGACTGAGCTACGCCACTTACTACCCAATAATTCTGCTCATTTTGTAAAGCTCTCCATGGTGAGCTTTGTTGCATACGAGCTTTTAGCCCTTGAGTTTTAGTTTGTTCCTCATAAAAGTGATGGAGTTTACGTACAGTGCGTTCAGCAATTTCGGCACATGATTTCGGATCATGACCAATTACATCATCAAGTACATCACTTGCATTGATACGGAAGCTATAGCTCAGATACGTTGCGAGTTCATCAATACCTGTTTCTTTACTAGAGGGTAGAATTGACAAAAAAATGCTTTGCTTATCCCATTCAGGTAAATGGGCCTCAAACCACATATCTTGTGCAAACTCACCTTTATTTCTACAATTCCTCCATGCCTCGATAGAAAGGTTGTAAACGCCTTTATATAACGCAAATAATTGTAGAACTTTATTTTTTTGAGGGTCAACACAATACTTATCTACGTCAGGACATAGAGATTTGACTAAACGGTGATAAATGTCTTGCACTACACTAGCAACAACAAGACGTTGGCGAATTACCTCTATAGAAGGTGCTGAGTAACGATCAAATAAACATTCAATTAATCTAATTTTTTCTTCTTCATTTCCGCCCCCCTGCAAAATATGGGTAAGAATTTCCTCAGACAACGGAAGTTCAAATTTAAGCTTTTGAGCATTTAGGTCCTTTTTGTTAATAAAAGCTAATGCTTGATTAAATTGCTCATCAAGAGTGATAGTTTCATCTAGGGTAAAGGCACCTTCTAAATCTAAACTCATCCCATCTGGGAAATATTCATAAATAGAGCTGTAACGAATAGTATTTGTACCTTTCTTCCAGTTATAGAGAGAACGTCGTAAATTTTGAATGTCTATATCTAGGCTATTGTTGGCAACATTGTCTACATCTTTTCCTAGTAGATCTGTTAACCAGTCAATGACTTGTGGCACAGGTAGAATTAGCTTTTTATCACCTTCACTTTCAACCACCTCAGGTAAATACCAGAAACGACCACCTGGCATACCTTTATCAAAAGGGGTCTCAATAGCTTGGAATGCCGAAAATCGTGCTAAACCTGGCACTAAGAAATGCGTTAAAAGCATCCAGTTAATTTTTTTTTGATCGGCATTAAATGTCCAAGTTTTGAGCTCCAGACCTTTATAGGCATTTGCAATATTGGTTAATGATTGCCAAATGGCATCAAAAGACTCAGGGCGAATATTGAGTTTTTCAAAAATAGATAAAATAATTGTTTTCATCATATCAGATTGCTTACTGATACTGATTTTCCCAGTGGCAAATTTATTCTTTTGAACTGTCGAATATGAGTTATTGCCACCAAGACTTTGATGGATTTCTAACAGTACTGATTCAATTTTTGGTAAAGTGCCCATACTTTATTGCTACCATGATGAAATTTTCAGAAATCATATATGGTTATCTTCGAAACAACGATGAAAAATGATGTCCCCCCCTAGCTCTCTAAGCATACTGATTTGATTTTAATTAATAAATTTTCATTTTTACTTTAATTCTAATTTTGGATTAAGATGAAAGTAGATATACTTTAGACATTCAAAATTTTCTTAAAATCATCAAATTTATGCTTAAAGATAATATTAAAAGTACTGCGATTACATATAAAGGCTATGATTATCAAACTTTATTCGGCATAAGTATTCTTGCTGACTGGCTGAATTTCCCAGACAAATACCAGAAGGTTTTATTTGAAGCGACTGATGATACTGACGATACCCCGCAGGCATTAGATGACGTAATTTGTGTCAGAAAAGATAATAAATATGACTACTATCAAGTCAAATATTCACCCTCTCCTGAAAAAGAAGAAAACGAATTTTCTTGGGATTGGATTCTTACAAAGTCAGGAAAAACTGAGCGTTCAAAAAGTATTTTAAGAAAAATATATGATGCCTACAAACGAATACCATTAGATCAAATAAATTCGATCAATTTAGTAACAAATAAGCGCCTTGCACGAGATGTAGAACCTTGTTTTCAAGGAACACCTTATATTCAATTTGATTTGATACCTACAAATATTCTAGATGAAATCATTAAGCAGTTAGGTAATAAAAGTGAAGCTAAAACTTTTATTGAGAATTTAAAAGTCGCTTATGATGATCCCATATATTTAGTACTCGAAAATCAGGTACAAGATTCTCTAATAAAAGTTAGCGATGAAATAGGATGTTTACGTCTCTTTTATGAAGCTAAGAAATGGGCAACAATTCAACATTATCCAGCACCAGAAGGATGGATTACACTAGATATACTACGTTCAGTTATTCATACAAAACGACCTCAACCTATACCTCAAAGTTTTCATATTTCAGATGATTACGTATTGCCAGACGAGAATTTTCATAAAAATTTTATTAGTAAAATTCTTAGCGAAGATATCACAGATATACAGGTGCTCACTGGTAGCCCTGGCTTAGGTAAAAGTACATATCTAAGTTACCTTTGTAATGAATTAGAAGAAAAGAATATCCCCTATATCAGACATCATTATTTTATTTCTACTAGTGATAGAACACAGGATAGACTTTCTTTAAGAGTTATTGCTGAATCACTCTATTCACAAATCAGAAGATTTCATAATGGAATTGAAGTTTTATCTCATGAAAACCCTGAAAATTTAACTAATATTCTTGAAAAATGCGGGTGTTACTATAAAAAAAGTGGAAAACCTTTCATACTTATTATTGATGGCTTAGATCATGTTTGGCGAGATAATAATCGGAATATCAATCCATTAGAAGAGCTTTTCAAAATACTATTGCCATTGCCAAATAACCTTAAAATTATTGTTGGTACTCAACCTGTAGATGATGAATATCTGCCAAAAAAACTTTTAACTCTATGTCCTAAGAAAAACTGGACTTACCTTCCCCCTATGTCTGGCAACGCCATTTTAGCTTATGTAACTAAAAGAATAAATGACGGAGCATTAATAACAAATGATTTTGGAGATAAAGATGAAATTATAGCTAAAGCTTCTTTAGAACTATTAAATTCTACACATGGTTATCCGTTACAACTGATCTATACTTGTGAATATCTAAGAACTAACCTACTTCCCATTAATGAGTGGCAAATAAATAAGCTTCCTATGCGTAGTGGTGGGAATATCCATGAATATTACTCATCTATTTGGCATACATTAACGCATAAACAAAAAAATATACTACATCTTGTTGTAAATTTTAATTTTTTCTGGCCTAGAACTTCTTTTAATAAAATTTTTTCTGATTCATTGTTAGATATAAATTCAGTAATTTTTTTGCTACATGAGTCTTTATCTGGTTTAAGACCATTTCATGAAAGCTTAACTGTTTTTGTCAAAAGTAGAGATAACCATAATGAAATCATTGAATCATTATTGGTACCTCTGTGCACTTGGCTTGAGCATGATGCACCTGAGTCATTAAAACAGAGATGGTTATGGTATTGCCATGCTTTACTTGGTAATACTAGCCCTTTAAGAAGTGGCCTAACACGTGATTGGATTATCGAGCGATTAGTAGAGGGCTATGATCCCCAAATTTTTATCGACTTATTAACTCAAGCTGAAACGGTTGCCTTTAAAGAACGACAGTATGCTGAGGCATACAAACATAGATCGATAAAAACACGTTTATTAAACGGCCCTCAATATCAACCAACTGATTTTAACCAGTTAAAAATTATATTTCTAACCACTGCCCCACAGTCTGCAATCAATGAGTTAATTTCCTTACGTCACCAACTTTCAGTAGCTGATTTAGGAATTCTATCAATAGCCTTATGGCATAGAAATGAGAAGCCCCAAGCTTTATCAATTGCAAACTGGTGTCGTGAAAGATTTGTAAGTGAAGAGCGTTTGCACAATGGTCATCAACATAATGATATTTATAATAAAAATTTAAAACTAATGCTGCATACTAAAATTTTAAATGATGATAAGTATATTCCTTCTCTTATCAAAAAAGATTCAATTAAAACGTGGAATGAAGAATGGATTACATTGTTGTGCCAAATAAATTGTTTGAATGATAATTTTGAACAATTGCTAGATGTTTTCAATGTAATAGAGAATGAAGACATCCAGAAGATGATAGCAGAGCAAATAATAATTCTAGGTTCTATTGAGGAAGTTGAACTTGGATGTTTAGAAAATCAAGAGTTGTTCGAGGCATCCCCTCTAGGAAAAGTTGTTCAAATTTTAGAAAATAATTTATTCAATCAAAGCTATTTAATTTGCAAAGATGAAGATGAAGATGAAGATGAAGATGAAGATCAATATCTAATATTTAAAAGTGATCAACTAGTCTTTAATTATAAAGATTACTTTTTCGAGAACTTCTTTCAGCACTTAGCATCCCAAGGAAGTTTCTGTCATCTCCATATACGAAGTTATAGTAATTCCGTAAAAGCCCCTCTATACAACTTATTAGTAGAATTAGGTGACCATATCGTAAAACTTATTGAATATGATGAAGAAATTAAATTTATAGACATATATTCATTATTAAATAGTTCAGATCTTCCTATTCATGAAACTTATAAAGATGAAGGAGAGTTAAACCGATTTAAAAACGATTGGTTTGAGATTTGCTTAACTCTAAATTTAATCATTAATAAAAAAGTTATTAGCCTGTCTAATTTTAAAGGAGTAGAAGAAAAAGAATATTTTAATATTTATTGGTTTATTGAGTGGTATGCAGAGCAAAACATTAAGTATTTCGATAATGAGACTATTGAATACTTATTTGAAATTATAGATAAAAAATTTGCTCAACAAATTCAGGAGACGAATGAAAGATGTGATTATTTTTCAAATTTAGCAAAAATTGCATTACTTCATCAGAAACCAGAATATATCAAGCGATATTCTTATCAATGTTGGGATTTAATTTTAGGTTATGGTTGGCGAAAAGATGTGGGTATTTTTGAAATACTTGATTCAATTGAGTATCTATCTCAGAAAAATCCAAAAGATGCTCTTTTTTACTTACAAGAAATATCATCAGAAGTAACACAAATTTTGGAATATACTGATGGTAAAGAAACCAGACATGCCTTACCACAATTTACAAAACTTTTGTCTAGCCTCAATTTATCGTGCTTGACTTCTAAGTTTGAATGGGAAGTTAAAAATGGTGATTGGCACAATGCAGAAAATTCTTTTCATCATATATTAAGTAATTTACCAAACTTGTCGTCCCGTGTTTTGGAATCAATTTGCCGAACTGGGCTTTCACAAGATGATCTATATGCATTACAAAATAATTCAAATATAGACCGTGTGAAAGAGTTAAGTAATATCGCATTAGATCACAATGGAATGGAGAGTCTTTCTAATTACAATAAGGATGCCAAAAATTCATCTAAAGACGAAATTCGTAATACAATTAGCTATGAAGATTATCCCTTAGAAAAATTTCCTGAGCTTTTGACATGGATTAAGTCTGATTATAAAAACAGAGACCATTTACTACCATGGATGGAATATTGGAAACCTAAAGTAAAAAAATCTGACTTCATCAAGTATGTTTGGAATTATATAAAAGATAATGATTTACATAATAAAGATGAAAATTTACTACTTGATCCTCTATATGAAATTGCAAAAGCCACTAGGGGGAAAAAATTTGCATTCGACATTCTTGTTAAAGCCCAATCAAATAAAGGTGGTTGGGTTAACTACTTGTTTGAAACTACTGAAAAAACTTTCAAGCGTTTAGATATTGTTGCTAAAGAATATAAAGAAAAAGCAGATGAGTTCATCCAACTATCTACTCAGAATAACAAAGTCTTAAATACAGGACTTGTGATTCCATCTTCACGATTAGTTTATCTGCTAATACAACTTAATCGTATAGAAGAAGCAAAATCATTTATTGAAGTAATGATTGAGGTACTAAAAGAAGAAATTCGCAATTTGAATTTAAAGAGCCCAGATTGGAATTGGGATCAAAATTTAGAAGAACACGAAATAGCCGTCTCTTTACTTGTTACTAGGTTACAGTGGCCGTTTACGAGTATTAAGCAATGGACGGCAAGTGAACTGTCAACTTTGTTAACTGTAAATGACACTCAAAAAATTGTCGAAGCTAGATTATTAGAAAGTTTGAAGTCTAAGAAATTAGAATCTGAAGTTGTTGAAATTTTATGTGTATTTTGGATGGCTTGTCAGAAAGGCTATCATCCAACTATTGTTCTTGGAAAATATATATTTGCAAGATCTTGTTTATCCGATCAATTATTGAAAGCTATAGATTCTAAAACTTGTAACTACGGATATTACCAAGGAAACTTCGATATTGATTCTGGTTTGATTGAAAGAGAATCTAATTTCAGAAAAAACCTTGGATCTGAATTTCCACTTATGTATTTAAGTACTTGTGAATATCTAGAGGAAAAATATTTTTTTCCCTTGACTGAAGATTTTCAGCATGAATGGAACAAAACATTTATTCATGAGCCTAGGCTTCATGACACATATCAATATTTTTTAGAAAGAGATAACACTGGTCAGTTTTACACATTAAATAGCCATAGAGCTAGATCTGCATATTTAAGAGTATTTGAGGTTGCTAAACTTCGTTATAGAATGCCCGAAGATTATGCTAATTTCTTCTCAATAAAAGCTTTGCCCCTTGAAACAGCATATTTAAATTTCTTACCATCTCGAGCGTCATGGTTTACAAAGTGGGATTCCCTAAATGAATACAGTATTGAAGCTCTCAAAGATTATCTTAGAAATTTAATTAAAGTTTGCAACACTAGTAATAAAGGTCAAATTCTGGGGGCTTTATCCTTTCCAATAGAAATTAGTCCTAATTTGCAACTAGACATCACTTGTACAATAATGAATGATAAAAATGAGGCAAGTGAGAGATCTCAAATCGTTTCTATTGGCTTAATATTAGAAAGAAATTTAGAGTTCAGATATATTGAATCTAAGACTACTTCTGATAATTTTTCCTTTGTTGGAACAGCTTTCCCACACCATAGATATGGTCATTGGTCTGTTGAACAGGATTCAAGAGGTATATACATCCCTATCATTCCTGACACTGAAATGAAAATTATAGGTCAATCAGATAATAATCTTATTAAATATCTATTAAATGATATGGAATTTGGTGTATCAGGTTATTGGAATGAAGAATGGAATAGAACTTATCCGTCTAAAATGAAACCCAAATGTGCGACTTACACATTGCTTTCTCCACAGTATTTTCAATCTATAGGAAATACTGAAACTGAATTTAAATATGTATGTAAGGTAAAAATTGCTTCAAAAGAACGGAACTATAGTGACTTTCAATTTGAAGAATTAACGATTGAAATTTAATTATTTGATGTAAGTTAGGTTTAACATGGAATCACATACCGTGTTTGCTGAATATATTTACGGAATTAGGCAAACAGCAGTCCAAATTGTTACTTAAATTAGAAAGGCTTGGGTGAGATTCTATTTTTAATTCCTACTATTTTAGGCGTTATTACTCCTAATTAATACCATGATGGTGTTTCATAAATTTTGCTTATAAAAACCCGCCAAGTGGACGGGCTCCAACTATACAAATTTTTAAGAAATTGTAACTTCAATAACATATGCGGGTATTGTTTTATCAGGGTATTGAAATTTACCCACACTATACGAATCATTAATTAATGTTTTACGCACTATTTTTAAATTTGCTCTTGCACCAAATAAAACCTCTTTTTCATGTCCCAAGTTTGAACCATTATTCCTAAAAACATAGACCTTCGTTCTAGGGTTAACTGCATATAAAACATAAAGATGGATTTCACCTTGATCATAAGCTTTGCCTTTAAACTCAGCTTCTCTTAAAGCAACTTGTGGGCACAGTGTTGTAGATAAAGGTTTAGATGTATTAAAAGCAAGTACACCACTGCTAAAAAGATAACCTCCATGGAAAAAATATTGCCCCTCTGATGGTAAACAACCAACATTTATTACTTCATTGTTAACCATGTCTAAATCACAATTTGGGTAAGATTTCTGATACCTTGCAATATTTTTTGGAACACTTGAAGGCATCCTACTACGCCAATTCTTAAATACGTAACTTTTATTCAATGAACTTTCAATAAAATTATTTAAGGCCCCATCTGCTCCTCTTTCTACCATATGCTTAGCGGCTTCAAAAGGGTTAGATATACTTTTCTCTAATCTATCCTTTACACCCCAGTTAATCTCATAGGGGGTATGCTTACCACTTAATTTTTCATCCAGACTCAACTCTCTTCGAGACCAAATATCATAAGGTGGATTAAACCCATCAAATAGAGGTAACAACATTTTTTAATTCTCATCATGGTTAATGTCTAATTTAAATTTCTGTTTTTTGTTTACAATCAATACATATCCATGTATCAAGTTCTCCGTCTTTTTCCCATTCATGAAGGGTTAAAGAATATTCTTCAAATGAATTTGAACATGCGCAACAATGAGTTTCATACCATTTTTTTCGATCTTCAATCTCGGATTCAATATGTGAGATTTTATTTTTAAACGTTGGTATGGAACTTCTAATTGCTTCTAATTCATCTGCAAATCTTTTCAATTGGGCTTCATAAGCTTCTAGTTTAAACAGTTCACTTGAGAGCTTGGTTCGAGCAGTTTCTAGTTCGTCAATTCCAGTGCTATTAACCACTAATTTCATCTCATTCGAAGTAAGTCTCGACTCTAAATATTTTGACACCTCTTCATATTCACCCCATGTTTCCACAAATGTAACATTATTAGAATATTCACCTAACCTTTCTGAAATATGATCTACTTCATCAAATGGACAACAAATAATCTCGATGTCTTTATAGTGAAATTCAAATCCTTCCTCATTCGGATATCTCCATTCTCTTTCCCACATAAATCCTTGGTTATCTGCATCGTGATCAAGAGGTGTCATAAGAGGAGCAATAGAGTTATACAATGCCAAGTCTTCCGAAGTCATAGAGAAGCTTCGTAAAGATGCAATCATCCTTAGTAATTTTTTATCTATATATAGAGCAGGACGTACACCACAATCCGCTAAAGATTTTTTTGAGAAACCGATACCATATCTGTAAGCGTCCGCTGAACCCCATGCCTATTTTTTAATTCGGTTCAGGTTTCCAGCGGTGTGGCAGTAACTCTTCAATCTGGGTCACTTTATGTGTCGGCAGCCTTTTCAGCACATCACTTAAATAGGCATACGGATCCAAGCCATTCAGCTTTGCTGACTGGATTAAAGTCATGATGTTTGCCGCTCGCTGACCACTGCGCAGCGAACCTGCAAACAGCCAGTTCTTACGTCCCAACGCCCAGGGACGCATCTGATTCTCGACCCAATTATTGCAAATCGGTAGATTGCCATCATCCAGATAGCGGCTTAAAGCTGGCCAACGCTTCAGAGTGTAATTGATGGCCTTGGCGGTGGGAGAACTCGATGGCACTGTCAGATGATGTTGGTTGAGCCATTCATATAGTT
>NZ_VPDK01000061.1:0-10566 GCF_013417725.1 Acinetobacter sp. YH12233 | reverse complement strand
TGTTTTGGAAGCAGGAATATCAACACAAAAGCATTGAATAATTTTTTTAATCTTGTAGTGACTTAATTTACTGTTTTCTATCATGATTCTAGACTAACATAATCATTTTGCTAGTCTAGAGCCAAAACAATAACATGTAGCACTTAAAGCAGATAACAAAAACAAGGCAATCAAGGAAAGCAAAATGATGCAGAGAGGATGGAAAGCCCTGGCTGTAGGTGCAGCACTCACGGCAGTTTCAGGTCTGACGCAGGCTAAACAGGTGGTATGTGTATTCGATCTGGTCGGCAAAAATGGTGACGTCTATGCCGTAATGAAAGACTATCAGTTGGCTGCAAAAAACTGGGGTGCTGATATCGAGCTTAGGGTAAATACCAATGAAGCTGTCGTCGCAGAAGATTTTAAAGCTGGTAAATGTGATGGGATCAGTGTCACGGGTATGCGTGGCCGTCAGTTCAACCGTTTTACTGGTTCACTCGATGCGATTGGTGCAATTCCTGATCTGAACCTGGCGGTAAAAGTTATGCAAGGCCTGGCGAGTCCGACCTTTGCCAAGCTCATGGTTCAAGGCAAGTATGAAGTCGCAGGGGTAATTCCGGTAGGCGATGCCTTCCTGATGGTCAATGACCGGAGTATTAATACTGTTGCAAAAGCAGCAGGTAAAAAAATTGCTGTACTTGACTATGACGAAGCACAAAAAATCATGGTTCAACAAGTGGGTGCACAGGCAGTCAGCGCCGATGTGACCAACTTTGGCTCTAAATTTAACAATGGTCAGGTCGATATTATTGGCGCGCCGGCTGCTGTATTTAAACCACTAGAACTGCATAAAGGTTTGGGTAGCAAGGGTGCTATTGTGAATTATCCGGTATTGCAGGTCACCGGTAATATTATTATTCGTCCAGATAAATTCCCGGCAGGATATGGACAAAAATCACGTGAATGGGTGAAAAGCCAGTTACCACGTGCTTTTGGAATTTTGGGTAAAATGAAGGCAGATATTCCCTCTAAATACTGGATGGATATTCCTGAAGCAGATAAGCCAGGTTACCAAAAGCTGATGCGTGATTCGCGGATTGATCTGACCAAACGGGGTATTTATGATAAACGCATGATGAAGTTACTCTGGCAATTCCGCTGCAAGCAAAATCCGAAAAACTTCGAATGTGCATTACTGGATGAGAACTATAAACAATCCTGATAAAATTACTCTGATTTGACTTTTAATCTGTACAGACTGACCATATATTGAGTGTGTTATACTTGAAATATGGTCTTTTCTTTTTAAAGACATTCCATTCAACAGAGGAATCCGCCATGAATGCTCAAGCGCTTGTGCTCACCGACAATGCCGCAAATAAAGTACGCCAGTTGCGTGACAGTGAAGGTAACCAAGACTTAATGCTCCGTGTGTATGTCACCGGTGGCGGTTGTTCAGGTTTCTCTTATGGCTTTAACTTTGCGGAAAGCCAAAATGAAGATGATGCAGAATTCGTCAATGGCGATGTCAAAATGCTGGTCGATTCTCTGAGCTATCAATATCTGGTCGGTTCAGTGGTTGACTATGTTGAAGGTCTGGAAGGTTCACGTTTTGTGGTACAAAACCCGAATGCGACCACGACCTGTGGTTGTGGATCTTCATTCTCGATCTAATACCTATCAAGTTGAATAAAAAAGTCCTCATATGAGGACTTTTTTATATCTGAAGAAAGCTTAGCTTTCCAGTTTGACCGCTTCAAGCAGGTCAAAAATCACTGTAGTGACATCCTGACTCAGTTCGCGGTTATTAAATATCTCGTAGGCTGTAATGGTAATGTCCGTATCACTCGGCAACAGACGCTGTTCTTCCTCAATCAAGTCATTGATCGGTAACAAAGTCTGTTTCACTTGCAGATGCAAAATATCCTTAAATTCAAGATTTTCATCATCCAGCTCGATCAGCTGTTCATTGAAATAAGGCAGCAAAATTGAATGAAGATAAGGTTGAATATCCTCGATATCAAAGATCTCGATATCACGGGTTTCATCAATCGTACTAATGTGGTCATTTACTTCAATTAAAATATGGTAGTAACTCACATGAATCTCCAAGAAAGTTGGCCTAAGACGTCCTACTGTTCTTCACAATAACATGAAATGAAACCAAGTTGTATTTTTACTAGCCTAAACACATAAATAATATAGGGAATTAAAACCTGAATGTTATCGAGTATACAATAGGGTCTTGTCTGCCGGGCGTAGTTTGAAATCTTGCAGATTCTGTTCACCCAATACAGGATACATTAAGGCTTCCGGATCATTATGATGATAGAGACCCAAGGCATGGCCCAGCTCATGTGCCAAAGTTAAACGTAAATCATCTTTGGCATCAAACTGGTAAATCTGGATCTTATCTCCCATAAAAATACCCTTATGAAACTGGCGTGGGGGAAAACGCTGCTGGGCCTGCTGGATATTTCGCTGATGGCTTTGCACACTGTTTTGATGAACAGAAACTTGCTGATTAAATGAAGATAGCTGTTCCTGAAGATAGGCATATTCGCGCTTAAAACTTTCCAGTTTAGGCTTGAGCATTTCCATCTCATACTGAAGCTGTTCACGCTCGGCAGATAAACTGGCTTGTTGACGGCGTTGCAATAAAGTTTGAAATTCAAACTCAAGCTGACTTTTTTGCTGGATCAGTCGTTGCTGCTGATCTTCCAGATTTTTCTGTGAAACTTGCAGATTGCTGACTTCACGCTGATATCTGGCTTCATCGGCAAGTAACTTTTTTTCAACCTTTTTAAAGGCTTCATAGTCCTGTTGGCGTTGATCATAGATCAGTTGAATGGCCAGCTGAGCATTCTCATCATAGACCATCAGATCATCGCGATTGGTTCCTTCATGCCAGATCTGAATCGCTTCCTTACTTAATTGAATGACCTCATCACGGGTCAGGCCAAAACCCGGATCGACCTGGTCAATCTGGAAACGTAGGCGCGTATCAAAAGGATGGGTCAAACGGTCAGTCAGTGAGTTAAATTTTAATTGTGGATGGGTCTTGGTTTGTAGATGCAAAAACAATGACACAATGAAAACGACAATCCCCAGAAAGCTTAAAAGACGCATAGTGTTTTTTAAAATATTGTTTGGCTCAATGTAGCTAAAAAAACAGCAAAATCCTAGCGTCAGAGCGATAAAAACCGTGCTTATGCACGGTTCTGCTCAGGTTAGATTATGATTTTTTACCTTTCCACTGCTCAACCTGTCTTGGCATATTGGAATGATAAATAAAACCAAGGCCTATACCATTCAATAAGAAGATCATAAATTCAATTAAATATTTCAGGTTATAGGAATGTCTGGTTTGGTGATTAAAGGCATACAGCGTGATTTCAGATTTAAAGATCTGGAAAATAATATAGCTCAGCAATCCAATACCTAGAATGATAAAACCTTTTCCGGAAGGATAGCGCTGAGGTACAGCCAGGATCAGCAACACAATGATGGCAATCAGAAAGCCTAAGGAAAAAGAAGCTTCAATTCCGAAGGTTTGCAGGTAATTAAAAGGCGCCAGTACCACATTCGGCGGTAAGATCAGAAGCAGATTACCCATTGGGTAGAGCAGCATGATCGCAAGCCCGGAAGCCAGAAGAAAAAGCTTAATAAAATTCTGCATACGTTTTTATTTTTAAGTTATTTATTTCATTATAGTTTAATTAAAAAACATTCTATTGCCTATGCATTGAGCAAAAAAAAGACCGCATAAAATGCGGTCTTTTTCTCAAAGTGACAAATTATTTTTTGTCATCTTTTACTTCAGTGAATTCAGCATCAACTACGCCGTCATCTGCTTTTTGAGCTTGGCCTTCGCCGCCTTGGAATGCATTAGGATCGAAACCTTGTGCACCGCCTTGGCCTTGAGCTGCTTCATAAGCACGTTGGGTGATCGGCATAATAATGTTTTGCAATGCTTCAGTTTTCGCTTTGATTGCTTCGACATCATTTTCTTTCGTAGACGCTTCTAACTCAGAAACCGCAGTTTCGATTGCAGTTTTTTCGTCAGCAGTCACTTGTTCGCCAAGATCTTTTACTGCTTTTTGAGCAGAAGAAACTAGCGCATCCGCTTCGTTACGTGCTTTAGCCAGTTCTTCGAACTTACGGTCTTCTTCAGCATTTGCTTCAGCATCTTTGATCATTGCTTCGATTTCAGCATCAGACAAACCTGAGTTTGCTTTGATCTGGATAGATTGCTCTTTACCAGTGCTCTTATCTTTCGCAGATACTTTCAAGATACCATCCGCATTGATGTCGAACGATACTTCAATTTGTGGCACACCACGTGGAGCAGGTGGGATGTCGCCTAACTGGAAGTTACCCAACAATTTGTTTTGTTGAGCCATTTTACGTTCACCTTGGTAAACTGAAATGTCTACAGCAGGCTGGTTGTCCGCAGCAGTTGAGAACACCTGAGATTTCTTCGCAGGAATCGTCGTGTTTTTCTCAATGATTGGAGTCAACACGCCACCCATGGTTTCAATACCAAGAGTTAGTGGAGTTACGTCAAGAAGAAGTACGTCAGTTTTATCACCAGACAATACCGCACCTTGGATCGCAGCACCCATTGCGACTGCTTCGTCCGGGTTCACGTCTTTACGTGGCTCGCGACCGAAGAATTCTTGTACTTTTTGTTGTACAAGTGGCATACGAGACTGACCACCTACCAGGATTACGTCAGAGATGTCAGAAGTTGAAAGACCAGCATCTTTCAGCGCAATCTTACAAGGCTCGATGGTACGAGCTACAAGATCAGCAACTAAACCTTCAAGTTTTGCACGAGTCACGTTAATCACTAAGTGTTTAGGGCCAGTCGCATCTGCAGTGATGTATGGAAGGTTGATTTCAGTTGCGTTAGAAGAAGAAAGCTCGATTTTTGCTTTTTCAGCTGCTTCTTTCAGACGTTGTAACGCAAGTGGATCGTTTTTCAAGTTCACGTTTTGTTCTTTCTTGAACTCTTCAACCAGGTAGTCGATCAATGCATTATCGAAGTCTTCACCACCAAGGAAGGTATCACCGTTAGTTGATAACACTTCGATTTGCTGGTCGCCATCAAGGTCAGCGATTTCAATGATTGAAACGTCGAATGTACCACCACCCAAGTCGTAAACTGCAACTTTACGGTCGCCTTCTTTCTTGTCCATACCGAACGCAAGCGCCGCAGCAGTTGGTTCGTTGATGATACGTTTAACTTCTAGGCCTGCAATTTTACCTGCATCCTTAGTTGCTTGACGTTGTGCATCGTTGAAGTAAGCAGGAACAGTAATCACCGCTTCAGTGACTGTTTCACCCAGATAGTCTTCTGCAGTTTTCTTCATTTTTTTCAGAACTTCTGCAGAGATCTGTTGTGGTGCAAGTTTCTTATCGTTTACTTCAACCCAAGCATCGCCATTGTCTGCTTTGATGATTTTATATGGCACTAGACCGATATCTTTTTGTACTGCCTGGTCTTCATAACGACGACCGATCAGACGTTTAATCGCGAATAATGTGTTTTTAGGGTTCGTTACCGCTTGGCGTTTAGCTGATTGACCAACCAGAATTTCACCATCTTTGTACGCAATAATAGATGGAGTTGTACGTGCACCTTCAGCGTTTTCGATAACTTTAACTTTGTCGCCTTCAAGTACTGCAACACATGAGTTTGTAGTACCTAAGTCAATACCAATGATTTTAGCCATTTTGATGTTTCCTCAAAAATTTTTTTGTGATTTACACTTGTTATCCGATATGAGAGCCGTTCAATTTTTTTCAAGTAAACTTTTAGAAAAAATTTCACAAACTCCCGAATTTATTTAGCTTAAGCGCCAACCATAACCATTGCAGGACGTAATAAACGGCCGTTCAGGGCATAGCCTTTTTGCAAGACTGTACCGATCTCATTGGCTTTGGCATCTGGTGCAATACCAACTGCCTGATGTAACTCGGCATTAAAACCATTCTCAGTATCAACTACGACCACACCAAATTTTTCTAATGTTGTCAGTAAACCTTTTAAAGTTAGTTCTACGCCTTCCCGTAACGGGCCTTGTTCTTCACCCGCAGCGAGAATTGCACGTTCCAGGTTATCTACAGTTTCTAACAGCTCCTTAGAGAACTTTTCCAAAACAGTATCTTTATGCTTTTCTGATTCGCGCTGAATGCGTTCTACACTTTTTTGTGCTTCATATACGGCATTTGCAGTACGTGCTTTTTCCAGTTTTAAATCGCCTTCAAGCTGTGCGATTTGTTCCTGTAAAGACTCAACGGTAACTTCAGCTTGTTCAGGTTCAGCTTGAGCTGTTTGTTGTTCCGTTTGCTCTTGCTCAAGTTCTTGAGCTTGATCGTTTTGCTCAGTCGCCATTGATTTACTCCGTTTAAATGGGTTCTTAAACATGTACAGTCCTTGGGCGTCAGAGTTAACTGCGTTAATACTGAACTGCCATGATTGAAATTTTTAATTATTTAAAGAAATCGGGGCAGGGGCAAAAAATTCAAGCACAAGTACAGATTAATTTTAAGATTTATTTGGATTTAATGACTTTAATAAAAGCAGCATCGTATTTTTAGATAGGAATAATAATTTTTATCTGTTTTAAATATTTTTAAGACAGGTGCATCATAGCGTCATTAACAGCGACCTTGTTCTGAGGAGAGAGCTGAACCAGGTTGCTGTTGCCTTATTTTTTAAACTGTTTTTCCAGTCAGATCCCTCACACAGGGTCCGGCTTTTTTTTGTCCAGATTATTTTTTAGACATAAAAGCGATTAATAACTAAGCAATAAAGTATTACACAAAAAATGAGTAACGCTATATTATTCATTTCAGATTCTATCGCTGTAGTTTCTTCTCTTTTTTAGAAATGTGTTTTCGTGGCTTATCTTTTCTCTAGATAAGCCTTTTTTTGCCTGAAATTTGCTACGGTTTTCGACTTATAAAATGGGATCATCTTCATCAAGACTATGCTGATTGAAAATA
Organism: Acinetobacter sp. YH12233; assembly: GCF_013417725.1. NCBI lineage: Bacteria > Pseudomonadati > Pseudomonadota > Gammaproteobacteria > Moraxellales > Moraxellaceae > Acinetobacter > Acinetobacter sp. YH12233. The sequence goes on along the minus strand of NZ_VPDK01000061.1, from coordinate 3,573 downwards.
TTTCTTCTATTCAAAGAAAATAGCTTGGATGAGATCAAAACCATAAAACTCAGTCCATAAAAAAGCCCTGATTTAAATCAGGGCTTCTCTGTTTATTTATATTCTGCCTAATCGCGGCGATTACGTGGTCGCTGCTGTTCCTGCTTACGTCGCTGATCATTCCAGCGTGGATTATTGGAGCGATTTTGCTGAACCCGTTTACGCTGCTGTTCTGCCACTTTCTTACGTTGTTCCAGCTGCTGGCGACGTTTACGTTCGGCCTGCGCCTGTTTCTGACGCTGATTACTCAGATTTTTGCGTTGCTGTTCCAGACGTTGTCGTTCCAGTTGAGTTTTACGCAGGTCCAGTTCTATTTGCCGACGCCGTTCCTGTTCCCAGTTACGCTGCTGAATATTTTTGCGACGTTCCAGTTCCAGTCTTTTACGCTGCTGTTCGTATTCCCAGCGTTGCCGATCATAGCGACGGTCTTGATCATAACGATAATCATAACCTCGATCGCGACTGTCATAACGTCCGTCATAATAACCATCATCAGGAAAAGCCACACAGCCTACGGCTAAAAATGCAGTGGCTAAAGATACCGTTATTATTCTTATCGCCATAAGCTATCTCCTTTTATACAGACTTCTACATTAAAGTCGCAAAAGTGCTGTAAAAATCTCACTTAAACTATCAATGACATCTGATTAAATTCAGGTTAGCGTATTTGGCAGATGATCTATGTACATTGATATTAAGACTTATATAAGAATATGGTCACTAAAACCCTAATCATGTAGAAAAAATGAAGAATTATGGGAAAAGGATGAAAACTCATGGGTGCGAATAATCCGGTCACAAAATTTGTAATGGATAAGGGGCAGGGCACTGCAGCACGCTTGCTGGATTGCCTGCCGAGCTTTGCACAAGAACGTCTGGTAAAAGCATTGGATTATCCTTATGACTATCCTGATTTGGATCCTTATATAAAATGCTTGATGGCGATTCAGATCAAACAGGGACAGCACGGTTTTATTAGTGAAGATGCGGTGCGATCACGTCAACTGTTTGATGAACGCATGAAAGCTATTCAGGCGAAACCGACGCCGGTCAAGGCAGTCGAGGATCTGCGTCTGCCATTGCAAAATGGCACTATCTTTGCCCGACATTATCATCCGGCACCACAGAAAAAATTGCCGATGGTCATTTTCTATCATGGTGGTGCATTTATAGTGGGTGGTCTGGATACACATGATGATTTCTGTCGTTTATTGGCGGTGCATGCCAAGGTGCAAGTGCTCAGCGTGGCTTATCCGCTAACGCCAGAATACAGTCCTTTGCAGATGGTACAGGTCTGTGAAGATGCTCTGGCTTGGGTACATCAAAACATCAAGCAGCTGAAAATCTATAAAAACCAGATTGTAGTGGCAGGGGATAGTGCAGGTGGAAATCTGGCGGCAGTGGTTGCGCAGCGGAGTGCCAATAAGATCTATGCACCTCGCGCACAGTTATTGCTTTACCCGGCTGTCGATTTTAAAAGCCGCCATCCTTCTTTTTATGCCTATAACCAGGGCCTGGTACTTTCAGCTCAGGATATTGATCTAGTAACTAAGTTATATGCTGAAACACATCAAGTCGAACTGGATGATCCGCTGATTTCACCGACCTATGGTGAACTGAAGAATCTGCCACCTGCCTATGTGATTACCGCCCGTCATGATGTGCTGCATGATGAAGGTTCAATCTATGCTCTGAAGTTACGTGAGAATGGGGTGCGAGTGTATTATCAGGAATATACAGATCAGGCACATGGTTTTATCAATCTAACCCCAATTCATAAACGTTCGAAAAAGCAGGTCATTGAACTCAGCAAGAATTTCCGTAAATTCTTGGACAAAAAGATCTGATTCAAAAATAGATGTAATTAAGGTGTTTCACGTGAAACACCTTTTTTATTTTTTATGGATCTTGGCTTCTGGAAAGACTAAATTAAATTTAGGTACATAAAAGCTTTGTAAATATTTAGCTTTAGAAAAATCCGGGAATATATCCTGAGTATCTTGCCACTCTGCCTGAATGAGCTTGGATAAATAACCCCGGAATTGAGGGCTAAACTGATAATGCTGGGATTTCCAGGTTTGCCGGATTTTTAGCATGGAGCTTGGAAGATGATGACTATTTAAATAGAAAGAACGAGGAGATTTAGGTTTTTTAAGACGAAGCGTCATGCTTTGCTCACGATAAGTAATGCGGCAAATCGTTTCCTGTCCCTGTTCTTGCCAGTCAAACTCTGCATATTCTTTAGGAATACCCCACAAGTGCTGACCATGCACAATAGATTCATGAGTAGAGACATAAATTTTCGGAATAGTCGAAAGACGCCGTCTGCTAATTAAAGGATGATCCATAATGAGCAATTCATCATAAGGACCCACAGGAGAATGATGATAGCGCACTAATAGAACCTGAACGACACGGCCGAGTGGAGATGGCGCAATCCGAAAACTCTGAAATTCACGAATAAAATGAGGGGTAATCCAGTAATTCAGAATAAAACCCTCCCCCTGCAAATGCCAAGGCGGAAATTGATGGACGCTTTTCTCCTGTAGTAATGCATGGCTCATTATTATTCTCTTGTCTTTAGTCGGCAGGTCACTGCATTATTAGTCATGAAAGATTAATATGTTGTGCATCTCAACCTTTCTTTATCAGTAGATGAGTTAAAAAATGTTAAAAAAATCATTATCTGCTATCGCGTTGATCGCATTTAGCTTACCAAGTTTTGCTGCCAATACCCTGATCGAGATGAAGACCTCATCCGGTAATATCGAAATTGAACTCTTTAATGACAAAGCACCGATTACGGTGAAAAACTTTGAAGAATATGTCAAAAGCAACTTCTATACAGGAACCATTTTCCATCGGGTCATTCCAGGCTTCATGATTCAGGGCGGAGGTTTTGATCTCAACATGCAAGAAAAAGCCAATAATAAAGCTTCAATCAAGAATGAATCAGATAATGGTTTGCAAAACAAACGTGGCACTTTGGCCATGGCACGTACCAATGATCCTAATTCGGCGAAAGCGCAGTTCTTTATTAACTTGGTAGATAACAGTTTTCTGGATCGTTCACCAAGAAATGCTGGATATGCAGTATTTGGCCGGGTTACTAAAGGTATGGAAGTAGTCGATAAGATCGCTCAAGTGCCTACTCAAAACTATGGCATGCATCAGGATGTTCCGAAAACAGCTGTGAAAATCAACAGTGTGACCATTAAAGCACCAAGCGTGAAAAAGTAAGTGAAAAATAAAACATAAATGTTTTGTTTATATTTTCTTTGGAATATTATGAACTTATGTAACAATTGGTAGGAAAATGAACTAATTTGGTGCATAAAAATAAAACAGTCATGATTGGTGTGCGTTAAAAGCACTTGCTTGTGTAGGAAATTGCCCTATAATGAGCTCATACCGACGAGATAGACGGAAACGAACGAAAGGCGAAGCGTTGAGTTGTTAAGTTTATCGAAGTTCAGCTTCTGACATTGACGAGATGTTAGAAAGATCATTAAGAGATTATGAAGAACAACTTGT
>NZ_VPDK01000060.1:0-10580 GCF_013417725.1 Acinetobacter sp. YH12233 | reverse complement strand
GTCATGAGAAAGCCCATATAAATGGGTAATGTACAAGTTGCTGTAGAAGCATGTTTAATTCGTCTGATCACAGATACTTTATAAAGTATTTTAATACTTTTTTGAATCCGTCAATGCGTAAGTCCTAAACCATTAATATTCTGGTAAATAATGCAGGTGTGCAGTATCCGCAGGACAGTATTACCGATATTTCTCCAGACCAGTTATTCAAGACCTTCAATGTCAATATCCTGTCCATGTTCCATCTGACTCAGGCGGTACTTCCACATATGCAGGCAGGTGACAGTATTATCAATACCACCAGTATCACCAGCTATCATGGACATGACACACTGATAGACTATTCAAGCACCAAAGGTGCGATTACTTCTTTTACCCGCAGCTTATCTACCAATCTGGCGAAAAATAAAACCGGAATTCGTGTGAATGGTGTTGCATCAGGCCCAATCTGGACACCACTCATTCCAAGCAGCTTTGATGAAGAACAACTGGAAGATTTTGGTAAACAGACACCAATGGGACGTATGGGACAACCGAGTGAAGTCGCTCCTGCCTATTTATTTCTGGCCAGTGAAGAAGCTAGCTATATTTCAGGTCAGGTCATTCATGTAAATGGCGGCAGTATTATTAACGGCTAATCAAAGTTTGAAAGTAGATAACAGCCTTTCTAGCTGTTATCTACTTTTTTCTAAAATATTTAATACGTTTTAGTTTTAGAATCTTTGAAAAACAGAATTTGATGGATATCTATAAAATTCATCTTAAAGCTATAAAACAATTCAAACAAATCCTGACAGATGATTACCCGCGCCAAAATAATCCCTTGTTATAGTGATTTCAGCCCCTACCTGATGAGGATAGTAAAATGTCTAGAGGTGATAAATCAGCTTATACCGAAAAGCAAAAACGACAGGCTAAGCATATTGAAGACAGTGAAAAAGATCGTGGTCGTCCTGAAGACGAAGCAGAGCGTATTGCCTGGTCGACTGTGAATAAGCAGGACGGCGGTGGCAAGAAAAAGAAAAACTGAGCTATCCAAAGTTCAAGGAAAGTGATGCTATTGATTTAGCATCAGTTCAACTATCTAGATTTTATTCCTTTTATTTTTTAAGCAATCGAAAAAGTCTGATGGCCTTAGGTATTCAGATTCTTTCCTTTGTTTCGTTATTTCATCAAGTCATTCAAGATAATTTTAAGGAAAAATATGAAAATTCTGATTGTATTAACCTCCCATGATCAACTTGGCGAAACGGGTAAAAAAACCGGATTCTGGCTCGAAGAACTGGCTGCTCCTTATTACACTTTTATTGATGCAGGCGCAGACGTAACGTTGGCCTCTCCAGCCGGTGGCCAGCCACCACTTGATCCAAAAAGCAATGAACCTGATGCGCAAACCGAAACGACCAAACGTTTTGAAGCAGATGAAGTGGCCATGCAGGCTCTTGCCAATACGCATAAATTAAGTGATGTGCTGAATCAGGATTTTGATGCGATCTTTTATCCGGGCGGCCATGGACCGTTATGGGATCTGGCAAATGACCAGAATTCTATTTCCTTAATTGAACAGACTCTACAGGCCAATAAACCTGTGGCACTCGTCTGTCATGCACCGGGTGTGCTTCGCGATGTTAAAAATGCAGAAGGCCGACCTATCGTCGAAGGTAAATCAGTGACTGGCTTTAGTAACACTGAAGAAGATGGTGTTGGCCTGACTGATATCGTGCCATTTTTAGTTGAAGATACGCTGAAAGAAAAAGGCGGACAGTATTCCAAGGCTGAGGACTGGCAGGTACATGTACAGCAAGATGGCCTGTTAATTACCGGACAGAATCCGGCATCTTCTGCTGCAACGGCTGAGGCGCTGTTAAAGTTATTAAAATAATTTCATCCAGATATAAGTCATTGGAGACCAGTTACTTATTTGCTGGTAAAAAACCCTGATGTGATGTCACATCAGGGTTTATTCGTTTTATGTTGAGATTCTAATTCGCTACTGCCACAGTTGATGCAATATGCTGGGCCAGTAATTCTCTGAGTTTAAATTTCTGGATTTTCCCCGATGGCGTCATCGGAATCTCGTCCCAAATCTCCAAACGTTCTGGAATATATTGCATTGCCAGATTATGGGTTTTCAGAAAATCCACCAGCTCATTAAAACTTAAAGACTGTGCCGGATCTTTCAACTTGATAATCGCACAGGCACGCTCACCTAGCCGTTCATCTGCATAAGCCACTAAAGCGACCACCGCCACATTGGGATGTTTATATAAAAGTGATTCAATTTCTGCGACCGGAATATTTTCACCGCCACGAATGATTACATCCTTTTTACGGCCACAAATCCGGATATAACCTTTTTCATCCTGATAGGCGATATCGCCCGTATCAAACCAGCCATCTGCATCGGTATCATTTAAATGAGCACGTTTGAGGTAGCCACCGAATCCAGAACAAGCGCGAATCATCAAGCGACCAGACTCATTCACCGGCTTGGCCTTCCCTGTTTTATCGACAATTTTGACGTCTACACCCGGCAAGGCGATGCCATCAGTATTAAAAGAACGTTCATCGTCATCTTCTGGACAGGTAGTAGTGACCGCGCCACATTCAGTCATTCCCCAGGCTGAAATCACTTTTACGCCTAAAATCTCCCGGGCTTTTTGCACTAATGGTCCCGGAATTGGCGCACCAGCACAAAGGAAAATTTTCAGTGAATCGACTTTGTCATGCTGTTCAGCCACAGTATTGGACAGGTCGTTCAAAAATGGCGTTGAAGCCATGGTGAAATTCACCTGATGCTGATGAATCAAGTCTACTGCTTTGGAGACATCCCAGACATCCTGTAATACCACTTTGGTATTGAGCTGAATCGGCATCATCAGGCCATACATAAATCCGGTCTGATGCGCCATCGGTGACGCCATCAATACCACATCATTTTCAGTTAAATGCAAACGCTCTGCATAAGGCACAATATTGGAAAATAAGGTATTGGCCGTATGCATCACGCCTTTCGGTTCACCTGTAGTGCCCGAGGTAAAGATTAGTTGGGTAATATCATCTGGGCCAGATTCAAGCCCATCTAGCTCAGCAATGGCTGCAGCATTCTGTTCCAGACTATGATTAAGCAACAGGCGATCAAAATTATTCTCGCCATCCCCATTCACTACAACTACGTGTTTTAGGGTGTCCAGCTTGTTGTGTAGCTGATTGGCCAACTGTTCATGGCCAAAATTACGAAAGATTTTAGGCACAACAAATACTTTAGATTCACCATGTTTAAGCATGAATTCCAATTCACGTTCACGGAATATCGGCATGAGTGGATTCAATACGGCGCCAATACGGCTACAAGCCAGATACAGCAAGGTAAATTCCCACCAGTTCGGCAACTGGCAAGACACCACATCATTTTTCTCAATACCCAACTGTTTCAAGCCCAGCGCAATTTTGTTGGTCATGTCCCAAATCTGCTGGTAGCTGAAAGTCTGTTCAGTTTGATTCTCGACCTTAAAACTCACTAAAGCTGTTTTGTCCGGATTTTTTTCTACCGCACTGCGTAAAAAATCGAGAATTGTTTGATTGAGCCAGTGTCCTTGTTTGAGCATGGCCTCTTTTCTTGTCGGGATCAGAACCGCATCGAAATCCATTCGCTTACTCCTTATTTTTTATAATAGTCTTATTCAGGCTGGGGCGTATTTTCCTTAAGCTGGTACAGCCTTACGTCCTGCCTTATGCCGAGCGATAATTGTTTTCATGATCTGTGCTGTGCCATCGCCAATCTGGAATCCTAGTACATCACGCATGCGTTGTTCCATCACACCACGGTCATAACCGGCATGACCATAAGTCAACAGGCATTGATGAATCACATCATAAGCCAGCTTTGGTCCCCACCATTTACACATGCCTGCTTCAGAGGTATGTGGTAGATGGTTATCTTTGAGCCATAAAGTTTGCAGGCAAAGTAAGCGTGCAGCTTCAACCTGAGTTTCGTATTCAGCGAGTGGATGCGAAACTCCCTGAAAAGCAGTCAATGGCTGACCAAAAGCTTCGCGTTGCGTGGCATATTCCCAAGCTTCATCCAGACTCACCCGGGCAACGGCCAAAACCTGTAAACCGATCAGAGCACGAGAAAAATCAAAGCCCTGCATCACCTGCACAAAACCTTTGTTTTCATCCCCTAGACGGTGATTGACTGGCACACGAACATTGTCAAAGAAGATTGAACCGCGACCAATGGCGCGCTGACCATGACAGTCAAATCGTGTGGTACAGATGCCCGGTAAATTCATCGGAACCAAGAGCGCTGTCACGCCATGTGCACCATCTTCATTGGCGCCAGTGCGACCGAAAACCACCGAAGCATCTGCCTGATCGGCCGCAGAAATTGAAGTTTTTTCGCCATTAATGACATATTCGTCGCCATCACGTTCAATCTTTAAACGTAAATTTGCTGCATCAGAACCGCCTCGCGGCTCGGTCAAGGCAATTGAGAAGATAGCCTCGCCTGCAGTGAGTTTTTTCAGCCAGGGCTCAACCACTTCAGGCTGCCCATGTTCGGCCAGAATTTGGCCATTTAGGGAAGCAAGCAGGTTGATATAGGAGAAACTTAAATCCGCTTTGGCAATGGCTTCATGGATAATCCCTGCTGCCAGTCGGCCCATACCCTGACCACCGTATTGTTCAGGGAGTTCGGGGGCTATAAAGCCCATTTCCCCCATTTTTTTCACCAGATCACGATCAAAGACTCGGCTTTGGTCGCGCTCCAGAAATCCCGGAGCCACATATTTCTGGGCAAATTTTTCTGCCGTTTCAGCTAAAAGTTCTAGATCTTCGGTGATATAAGGATTCTTTTTCATTGATCAGTCTCCTTATTTGGCATATTTACGGAATTCAGGCTGACGTTTTTCTTTCAGTGCATTGACGCCTTCACGAGACTCTTCAGTATCGTAATAAAGTTTTAGCGCATACATGCCCATGCCAGCGATCCCTGCCTGATGTGCGGTATCCATATTGAAACTGCGTTTGGCAATCGCGATTGCGGTCGGACTACGCTGACAGATTTCTTCGCCCCATGCCTGAACTTCTGCATCGAGTTGATCTGCTGGTACACATTTATTGGCCAATCCAATTTCAACCGCTTCCTGACCAGAATAACGGCGGCACATGTACCAGATTTCACGGGCTTTCTTCTCACCCACGACGCGTGCTAAAAATGCTGTGCCATAACCTGGATCGACTGAACCCATTTTTGGTCCGACCTGACCAAAGATTGCTTTATCTGAACAGATCGTCAGATCACAAATCGTGGCCAGTACATTACCTCCCCCAATCGCATAACCTTGTACGCGCGCAATTACCGGTTTGGGGACATCACGAATGGCGGTATGCAATTCTTCCATCGGTAAACCAATGGTACCGCGACCGTCATAATTACCATCATGCGCAGACTGATCACCACCAGTACAAAACGCTTTTTCACCCGCGCCGGCCAATACAATCGCCCCAACGTTACGGTCATAGCCTGCCTTATTTAAAGCCTTGATCAGTTCATCACAGGTCGTACCACGAAAGGCATTCATTTTTTCTGGACGGTTAATCGTGATCCAGGCTACACCGTTTTTTACTTCATATAAGATATCTTCAAAATTCATGTTCATTACGTCCTGTACTGTTTTATCTGTCTAATTTAGTGTTAATTAATTTGATGCTTTAACCATTCATGGTCAAACCGCCAGAGACACTAAGGACCTGTCCGGTAATAAAGCTGGCATCTTCACTTAAGAAAAAAGCAATCGCAGAAGCTAAATCATCCGGCTGACCCAAACGGCCCAGTGGAATAGCACGAACAAAGGCTTCACGTAATTTTTCTGGATTTGAAGCACCTTCAGTCACGCCTGCAAGTAAAGCGGTATCGGTTGGTCCTGGGCAAATCACATTAATTTTGATGTTATGGCGTGAATGTTCGCGTGCCAGAGTTTTGGAGAAAGATAGCAATCCTCCCTTACAGGCAGCATAGACTGCTTCGCCCGAAGAACCGACACGGGCTGCATCTGAGGCAATATTAACGATGCTGCCGGAATTACGTTCGACCATGCCTTTCAGCACAGCAAAGTGCATATTCAGCATACCGACCAGATTGATCTGGATCAGTTTCTGCCATTCGTCTGGGGTGCTTTTAATGAAGGGTTTAAAAATGTCCCAACCAGCATTATTCACTAGTCCATCGATCGGGCCTAATTCAGTTTCCGTTTTTTGAACCGCCTGTTCAACGACGTCACTTTGGGTAATATCACATTGAATCGCCAGCGCCCGACCGTATTGATTAATTTCATTTGCCAACTTCTCGGCAGCTTCCAGATTCATATCAAAAATAGCAACTTTAGCGCCTTCTTCTGCCAAACGTCGGCAGGTTGCGGAACCTATTCCGCCTGCACCGCCTGTCACAATCACGACCTTATCTTTTAATCCTTTCATTGTTTTATCCCTACGCTATTTGTTGTCGAATTTAATCGGCTATTGTTCTAATTCGGTGTGTTTTATCTAAAATAGAAAGAGATTGAATTTATGTCAACATATTTACATAAAATAATATTTATATTTTTATAAATGTATAAATAACAATTATTTAATAATTTTATTTATTCAATGTATTGACCTATATTGACATTTATCTTTAGAGTAACCTATATCTAGCCCCAGTTTATTACTAAGCTGTTTCTGTTTCATGAAGGATGTTTTATTTCTTTAGTTTGCTAGATGACTGCCTTGATATTCAGCTAGAGAACAAACTGAAACTGTGAATATCAAGAAAGATATTTTTAAATGATTTAATCGCTTAGTACAGGATTTAAAGATGCAGATTTCTACTAAAAAACTATGATTTTTAAAACAAATTATAAAAGAAACTGATTTATGCGAAAAAGCGATAGGTTATACTTTGCACCGTTTGGCTATTTCAGTATTGAGGATGTTGCATATAGTGAGTGATACTTTGTCAAAAAAATATGATCAATCCTTATATTCCGCTCATAACCGGCTGTTTTTCCGGCTGTTTCAGGTGGGAAACAGTCTGGATCGAAAATGCTTAAATGAGCTAAAAATATCTCCAGTGCATTGGGCCGTGCTGGGTGCCCTGTCTCGTCCTAAAGTTAAATCTGGTATGTCTTTTTCAGATCTGACCGAATATCTGGGTGTAAGCCGACAAAATCTGGATGCTGTCTTAAAACGACTGGAACGTGATGGACTGGTAGAGCGTGTTATCAATGAGCAGGATCGACGTGCCAAAATTGTTGCGCTTACCACGGAAGGTTTTCAGACCTGGGATAGCCTGCAGGATGATTTTTTTGAGTTTTATGGACAAGCCTTAAATAAACTGGCTTTTGATGATGTGATTACCCTGATTCATTTACTCAATAAAGTAAATGATGGTCTGAAAAGTATTCATCTGCAAAAAGAGTCGGACCAATAAAAAATAGAAATCTTATTTTTAAATTAAACAGATAAAAAAATGAGCCCTTATGAGGCTCATTTTTAACATCATTGTTTAAAATGATCATTATGCTTTTTGTGGGTCATATTGACGATCTTTGATAAAGATCCCAGACACTGCACCACACAAGAAATAGGCACCGCCCATAATCAGGAAGCCCAAGCCAATTGAACCACCGCTAGCTGCCGCGCCAATAATTGCAGGGGCAAACATGGCCCCAATACGCCCTGCATTATAGGCACCACCGACTGCTGTACCGCGGATTGACGTCGCAAAGCTTTCAGTCATATATGTGGCATTAATCGCATACGGAATACCATAGAGAAAGCCGAAGAAAATCAGCAGATAGGCAATATTATCCGGGGTGTTGAACAGCACAATGACCGGTAAGAAAATCGCCGTACCGATCGCGCCAAAAGAGAAAACGGCGCGTCGACCTAATCGGTCTGCAGCAAAACCGGCCAGAACTTTACCAAAAATCATGGCGATATAGGTTCCGATCATATAACCCGCCATTGATTTAAAGTTCATGTGTAATTCAGATTCTAGATAAGCAGGCATCCAGTTATTTACACCGTAATAGCCAAACTGCAGAAACCCAGCCGTGAAAATCCATAAAATAAACATCTTGCGATTCGCAGGATCCGCAAAGATTTCTTTGACAGTACTTTTCTTAACAGGCTGTTTGGTGGTTTCTTCAGCGGGTGCATATAAACGCAGTAATCTTGCACGCTGCCACGATTCTGGTTCAGGAACCAGTTTCTGGATAAAAATCGCCATAACGGATGGGATAATCGCGACAAAAAACAGTGTACGCCAGCCATATTCAGGAATAATCCAACCTGCCAATACAGTAGCTACGATATAGCCAACCGTCCAACCTGCCTGTAAGGTACCTAAAATTGTAGTCCGGTATTTGGTTGGTACATATTCAGCCATCAGTGTACTGGCTGCAATATATAAAGATCCGATCCCAAACGCAGACAGGAAACGTAGTACGGCGAACTGTTCATAGTTTTGGGTAAAGCCCAAGGCTGCAGTTAATACTGAAAAGATCAGAATTGAAATCACGACTGTACGTACCCGGCCTAAACGGTCACAAGCCCAGCCACCAATAAAACCACCAATCGCCATACCCGCCAGTGTAAAACTACCCAAGGTACCGGCTTGTAAATTACTTAAACCAAATTCTGCTTTCAGGCTGTTTAAGCTGAAAGACAGCAGTAGCATGTCCGCGCCATCGACCAGGAGTGCCAAAAAGGCAAAGACAAAGGCGATCTGCTGGGTTCGTTTGGTAGTGGGTTTTATCTTTGCGAGTTCTCTTTCTAAAACTTGTTCTCTTACTAATTCCGTCATATTTAAATCTCTATTCCTATCCTTAGGTTTTTTCATTCTGATCTTGTGTATGCACACTTCTGTATGCATGCGCTTTAAGCGAGATCCGTTTTCAAAGCACAGTACTTACTCCTGTTCTTATAATCTCATTCCCGAGACTTTTCCCTCTCCTGTTATTTTTGAATCGTATTTATTCTCGTCATCAGGCTAAAGAAGTTAGGATGATTTTTCAATCATTTTAGATGTTTTATTTTGTTAGACGAAATTAAGTATCGTAAAGTTGATTGTTTTTCCATTTTCATATAGCTTTAAAGCGATTATTAAAATGACATGTAATCTAAATAACATCGAACAAGGAGCGTAACGATGGGTGCTTTAACGGGCTTTCGTGTACTGGATTTAAGCCGGATTTTGGCTGGTCCTTGGTGTAGCCAGATTCTGGCGGACTTAGGTGCGGAAGTGATTAAAATTGAAAAGCCTGATCATGGAGATGACACACGCATCTGGGGACCACCTTGGCTTAAAAATAATCAGCAGGAAGATACCCATGAATCGGCTTACTATCTTTCAGCCAATCGCGGTAAACATTCAGTTGCCGTAGATTTATCTACTCCGGAAGGTCAACGCATTATCAAGAAACTCGCAGAACAGAGTGATGTAGTGATTGAGAACTATAAAGCGGGTTCGTTGAAAAGATATGGTCTGGATTATGAAAGTCTGAGCCAGATAAATCCGCGTCTGGTGTACTGTTCAATTACCGGCTTTGGCCAGAATGGCCCGCGTGCGCAAGAACCAGGCTATGACTTCATTGTTCAGGGTATGGGCGGTATGATGAGTGTTACGGGTGAACGTGATGACCTTCCAGGGGGTGGTCCGCAAAAAGCAGGTCTAGCCTTTGCTGATCTGACCACTGGCTTATATGCTGCAATTGCGATTCAAGCTGCTTTATTGTCCCGTAAAAAAACTGGTGAAGGTCAGCATATTGATATGGCACTGCTGGATACCCAGGTCGCTTCCCTCTCTGTTCTAGCCATGAATTATCTGACCTCAGGTAAAGTCCCTGGCCGCTTCGGAAATGCCCATGCCAATATTGTGCCTTATCAGGTGTTTAAAGCACAGGAAGGTGAATTCATTATTGCTTGTGGGAATGACCTGCAATTTCAAGCGCTGTGTCAGGCCGTGGGTTTGACCAAAGTGGCAGAAGATCCGCGTTTCTTGAAAAATTCAGGCCGGGTTACACATCGTGAAGAACTCACCACTCTCTTACAGGCTCATTTCTACTCTCAACCGGCAAAACACTGGGTAGATCTGATTCATGCAGTCAAAGTCCCAGTGGGCATGATCAATAACCTGAAACAGGCTTTGGAAGAAGAACAGGTTCTGGCGCGTGAAATGGTCATTCATATGCCGCATACTCTACGTGACGATTACACCTCGATTGGTTCGCCGATTAAACTTTCCAAGACCCCGGTAGAATATAAAAAAGCACCACCGTGTCTGGGTGAAGATACCGACGCCATCTTGAGCCAGTATTTAAGCCCTGCTGAAATGGAAGAGCTGAAAAGTAAAAAAGTCATCCAGCAGCGCTAAACTGCTCAGCAATAAAAAAAGGAATCGAAAGATCACTGCTGTCCCATAGTTTGCTTTAAATAAAAAAACCTGAGTCCTAACAGTTAAAATATGAGTGCAAACAAACACTTTAACGACCAGGATTCAGGTTTTGTCACATCAGAATACCGTATTTCATGAG